>JAITWB010000225.1 GCA_031285525.1 Spirochaetaceae bacterium | reverse complement strand
CATACAATACTCACTCACCAAATCGAGGAAATCCTGCAGCGGCGGTATACAGAACAAACTCTCCGTCTCTGCAATCCGCCCAAGCACATACCCGGCAGTCTCCGCCGTGTACTCCCTCTTAAACCGCTCCGCCGCAGCAGCATCCAGCGTCCCATCATCCGCAAGAGGCGGAAACGCTTCCAGAAACTCCTCGGCAACCTTCCCTTCCGTCCACCACCCTCTCAGGGTCGAAGAATCATGCACCGAAGAAGTGGTCACGCTCAAAGAATCATACCTATCGAAGGGAATATAGGGACTCCCCGGTTTTTCCCATTCCCGATGCCACCGCACCACCCGCAGTCCCAGAATCTCAAGCTTGGTCAAAACGGTCTTAACCCCGTCAAACAAACTCCCCAGATCCTCGGCGCAGGGAATCATATCCGTGCTATCGATCAAAGTCCCCAACAGGGCTTCCCCCTGCTCCTGCCACAGTGCCTCGGAGTCCTCTTTCTTCCGCTCAAAAAGCCTCGTCAGCGTCTCCTGCTCCCACCCGGAGAGGGAACGCCAGGCGCTGGTATCATAGAGATACCACGCCGGAGTATACTTCCCCGGAGCTATCTCCAGCAAAAGCCTGTCCTTCCACCGTGAAGCAAGCAGCTGCTGTACCGCAGGACTCAAATCCGCTTCATATATATCCCTGTCGCCCCGGATTTCGCTCTTAAAAATCCACAGCTCCTCATTATTCACCCGGTTCATAACCTTCGCCAGCTGCCCGTGGGAACCGAGGTAGTCGTTATTATTCACCGCCTCCACCGCATTGGTCGGCACATGAGGCTGAGAGAGCCACCGAACCCGGTTACTGTCAAACCCCGCCTCTTTCAGCTCCTCTGCAGAAATCGTCCTCAGCGGCAGCGGATACCCCATAGCCGCCGAAGTCTCCCGCTCAGGAACAGCCCATATACGGAAAAATCCCAGCACATGATCGATTCGATACGCAGAATAATACCGGGCGGACACGCAAAGCCGCTCCTTCCACCAACTATACCCTGCTTTTTTGAGAATATCCCAATTATAAAGGGGCATCCCCCAATTCTGTCCATCAGGATTCATCCCGTCCGGCGGAGCCCCTGCCCGCAGCTCATCTATAAAAAACTCAGGACTCGCCCAGGCATCGCAAGAGTCTTCATTCATCAGAATAGGAATATCCCCTTTCAAAATGATATCCAAACCCCGCACATACTCCGCCGCCTTGGAAAACTGCTGATCCAGCCGCATCTGAAGCCAGGCAAAAAAGAGATGCTCCCGCCGTTTACACGGATCATTCCAGACAGTCTCTATCTCCCCCCGCAAAGGGGTACGCATATCAGGCCACTCCTTCCAGGACGCCTCATTATGCAGCCGCTTCTGTTCCATATACACCGCATAGGTACGCACCCAGCTATTCTGTTCTATCCACCCGTGCAGCTCCCCCCCGGCCTGTATCTCATCACTCTGAGCCTCATACATCCGCCGCAAAAGGGCAAGCTTCTCCTGCCTCAGCTCCCTATAAGGAAACCGCTCCAGCGGCTCATACCGTTCCTTCAAGAAACCAATAGCATCCTCAAACCCTGCCGCCTCAGGAAAATCCTGCAGCCGGGCATATATCGGATGAAGGGCAAACGCCGAAAGGGCGCTATAAGGGGAACTTTCGGTCCCGGTATCGTTCACCGGAAGCAGCTGAATAACATTCAGCCCCGTCTTCTTGCAAAAATCCGCAAATTTGACCAGATCCGGGTATTCACCAACCCCGCAGCTCTCTTGAGTACGGAGCGCCCCCAAAGGAAAAGCGGCTCCGGTGGAAACCGGAATTGTGTTACGCCGGGACATATGCATATGGCTCATCTGACTCGAATCCTCCCCTTTTGTTCAAATAAGTATACCACAGAACAGGCAGGAAGGGGAAAGACAATTAGGAAAAAAGAGCAGAGATCAGGGAGCAATGAGCAAAGATTTATTGTTTACCACTTTGCCTTGTGGGTCTAATAAATAAAAAAGCAAGCGGCAATTTGGAGGGAGGTAAAAAAGAGAAAAATAGTAGAGAGAAAAGAGCAAAGGGGGAGAAGATTCCCGATATCCCGGAAGTCCTTCTCGACATCTCGGAAACCGTTCCTCCTTTTCTCATTTCTACCTGCTCTCTTCTACCTTGTATTTCTCCCTTACACAGATTTTCTCGTTATCCTTGCTCCGAGACTTTGCAGCCGTTCGGTGAGCCGTTCGTAGCCCCGTTCGATTTGGTAGACGTTTCGGATAACGCTTTCGCCACGGGCGCCGAGGGCGGCGATGAGCATTGCCATGCCGGCGCGGACGTCGGGGGAGGTCAGTTCGGAGCCGTGGAGGGTGCTGGGGCCTGATACGACTGCCCGGTGGGGGTCGCAGAGGGTAATACGGGCGCCCATGCCGATGAGTTTGTCTACGAAGAACATCCGGGATTCGAACATTTTTTCGTGGATGAGTACTGTGCCTTCAACCTGGGTGGCGATGACGGTCATGATGCTGGTGAGATCCGGCGGGAAACCCGGCCAGGGGGAGTCGTCGATCTTGGGGATCATTCCGCCCATGTCACAGTTTACCTGAAGCTGCTGCTCTACCGGGACGGTCAGTCTGTCGCCGTCGATGGTCCAGTGGATGCCCAGCTTGGCGAATGCCAGTTTGAGGGGGCGCATGTCACGGGGTTCGATGCCTTCGATAGTTATGCTTCCCCGGGTCACTGCTGCGAGACCGATAAAGGAGCCTATTTCCATGTAATCAGGGCCGATGCGGTAGTCGGTGCCGGAGAGACTTTCGACACCGGTAATGGTGAGTATGTTTGAGCCGATGCCGGAGATTCCGGCGCCCATGCTGTTGAGCATATTGCAGAGGTTCTGCACATGGGGTTCGCTGGCTGCATTGGTCAGGATGGTGGTTCCTTCGGCAAGGACGGCTGCCATCACGGCGTTTTCCGTGGCAGTAACCGACGCTTCGTCAAGGAAGATGTCCGCCCCGACCAGCTTGTTCGCCGTAAAGGTGAACTGTCCGTTTATGGCTACCCGTGCGCCGAGTTCGTTGAGGGCAAGGAAGTGGGTATCAAGCCGGCGCCGTCCGATGACATCTCCGCCGGGAGGGGGGAGCGCCGCCTTTCCGGTACGGGCAACCAGCGGTCCTGCAAACAGTATGGAGGCGCGCACCTTTCTGGCGAGTTCCGGAGGAACTTCGGAGTGGGTAATGTCCTTAGCATGGACAATATACTCGTTGGAGCCTTTTTTTGTGACCCTTGCGCCGAGGGCGGTGAGGATGTCGAACATCACACCTACATCCTCGATCTCCGGAATATTCCTCAGGGTTACCGGCTCAGCTGTCAAAAGGGTCGCCGCAATGCAGGGGAGGGCTGCGTTCTTGTTGCCGCTCGCCTGAATGACTCCCTTTATAGGGAATCCGCCTTCAATATGATACTCGTACATACTATCCTTATCGGCACATCCAATGACTGAATGTATCTATCTTTTAACGTTATCCCATTTATCAAAATGGATTTTCTTATGGATGTCTACCTTCGCCTGAGGAGGTATTTCGGCGTTATCCGCCGGGTATCCGATACCGATAAAACAGGGAAGTACATAGCCTTCCGGGGCATGTACCGCCTTTGCCGCGCGGTTCTCCTCTTCCCCTACGGGAACCCGGATAGAGCAGGCAAGCCCTTCGGCAACCGCAGCGAGGAGGATATTCTCAATGCAGCACCACACCGAAGCAAAGCCATTTAAGGAACTCTGGGTTTCGGGAGCCAACAACTCCCCCTTCTGTTTGTAAAAAGGAAGCAAAAGACAGCCGCTGTCGCTTAACATTCGGTATTGTTTTGGTATACCCTGAAGATATACCTCCTGCTGACTCTGATCCATCGAAGAGTGTTTAATCATCTTAAGCATATGGTCGGCGGTCTTACGCACCTCTTCCAGGCATACCGCAAGGAGGGGCGTCTTTCCCCGAATCACCACAAACTCAATATCCTTTATCGGCGTCCCCGTCGGCGCTTTGAGCCCCGCCTCAAGAACACGTACCAACACCTCTTCAGGAATCTCCTTATCAGTAAACTCCCTCACCGTCCTCCGCTTCCCAACAGCCTCATAAAACTCCATACAACTCCTCCTTTTCTTCTTTCTTTCCTACCTTCTACCTTCTCTTTTCTCCCTTGTTACCAGTTCCATCACCGTCCGTACCGCAGCCGCCATCTGTGAGAGGGATGCCCATTCGGTTCGGGAATGGAAGTTATGCCCCCCGGTAAATATATTCGGGGTGGGTATCCCCAGTTCGGTGAGCCGGGAACCGTCGGTACCCCCCCGGATGGGTTTGAACTTAGGCTCGATTCCGGCGTTTTTCACGGCTTGAATGAGCTGTTCCATTACCTCAGGGTGTTCGTCCATCTTTTCTTTCATATTGAGGTACTGTTTTGCGGTTTTTACCGTCACTTCTCCGCCGGGGAAGGCGGTGCGTATGCTTTGAGCAAAATCTTCCACCGCCGCAAGTCTCCGTTCCATCCCTTGGAGAGAGAAATCCCTCAAGAAAAGGGTCAGGTTTGCGGTTTCCACGCTGCCGGTTATCTCCAGAGGGCAGTAATAGCCCTGCCAGCCGTCGGTAGTTTCGGGGCTTTCGGTACGGGGAAGCAGCGATATAAAGGAGGCCGCCATGGTGACCGCATTGACCATATCGGGACGGGCGGTTCCCAGGTGGCGGGATACGCCGGTAAAGGTGATATCCGCCTTCCATGCGTTAAAACATTCGCTCTCTATTTCACCGATATCCCCGCCGTCTATTGTGTAGGCGGCTTTGGAGCGCAGCCATTCCAGAGGAACCCGATCCATACCGTGCCCGGTCTCTTCGTCGGGAGAAAATATAATTTCCAGAGAACCGTGCCGAGAAGCTATGGCTTCTCCAGAAGCTGTAGCATTTCCAGTTCGGGCGGCGCAAAGCAGCTCCGCTGCGGTCATGATTATAGCTATACCGGCTTTGTCATCGGCTCCCAAGAGGGTTGTTCCATCGGAGGTGATGATGGTTTCACCTATGCAGTTTCTCAGCTCCCTGTCGGAAGCGGGATCGATAACAACCCCATCCTTGAGAAGGATAGGAGAGCCGTCATAGTTTTTGTGCAGTATAGGAGAAATATCCTTCCCTGACACCTCGGAGGAGGTATCCAGATGGGCAAGGAGGCAGAGGGAGGGCATCCCCTCACACCCCGGGGATGCCGGGATACGGGCAAGCACATAGCCATGCTCAGTCACGGTAATATCGGCGACTCCGATAACGGTAAGCTCCTTCCGGAGTATTTCGGCGAATTCTTTCTGTCCCTCGGAAGAAGGCATTACCCCGTCGTCCGCCAAACGGGGATCGCTAGTAGTCCATACGCGGACATACCGCAGAAACCGTTCGAGCACTTTTTCTTCTATTTGTTTCATCATACCCAATTCTCAAGCTGTAAATGAGGGATGCGGGAAAACTCTCCCGTGTTGTTGGTAACCAATACCAGATTTCGCGACAGAGCCTGAGCGGCGATCTGCATATCATAACCGCCGATAACCTGTCCGCTTCGTTCCAGTTCCGCCCGTATCAGACCGTATACTTCCGCATCTGTATCAGTAAAGGGCAGAATATCAAATCCTGACGCAAAATGCAGTAATGCCTGCCGATTCTGCTCTCTCCGGTTACTTTTGGATGCGCCGTATTCCAATTCTCCTATGGAAACGGCTGATAGTTTTATATCATTGATGGAGTACCCTTTTATTTTTTCTACCACCGAAGGGGGACGCCGGTTGATAATGTATATACAGATATTGGTATCCAACAGATATCTCATAGAGGATCCCTCGTTTGCATAGCCGGTTGTTGCCGGCCTTCGGACATGAAATCATCTGAAAACTCTGAAAGACTTTTCTCGAAGAGCTCCCAAAGTTTGTCCTTCGCCAAAAGAATAATGGAACTGCCGATTTTCTGGATAAACAGTTCCGAATCCTCCACCTGATATTCTCGGGGGAGTCTCACCGCCTGACTGTTTCCGCTGGTAAAAACCTTTGTCATCAACATGATTCACCTCTCATATGTAGTATATACATGAGTATATACGTCTGTCAAGAAAAAGCGAGGGAATTTGCCCTGCCTCTGATCTTGCTTCACTTTTCCGCCATCCTGTGTTATATTCTCCCAAGAGAGGACGGTACTATGTCAAAAGAAATTATTGCGGCTTCCGGGGTTCCGGCGCCTATCGGACCCTATTCAGCCGCCATCCGCAGCGGCAATATGCTGTTTCTGTCGGGGCAGCTCGGGCTCGACTCTGTGACCGGGGAACTCGTTTCGGCTTCCGTTGTTATGCAGGCTCAGCAGGTGATGGCTAATATACGGCTCCTCCTCAGGGCGGCGGGGGCGGATATGGATGCGATAGTGAAAACGACTATCTATCTTACGGACATAAACAACTTTCCTGCGGTGAACGAGGTGTATGCATCCTTCTTTACCGGTTCCTATCCGGCACGGACCACTGTTGAGGTGTCCCGGCTGCCCAAGGGAGCTCTGGTGGAGATCGAAGCGATTGCGTCTTTGTGAGGCTCTGCATCACGTGAGGTTTTCAGCGATTGCATTTGACATGAGTCATATGCTGGTAATAGAATTAAGTGTACAAGAGTAAGGAAGTTCCTATGTTCCGTTTCATGCGGCTTTTTTTGTTTTCTTTTATATGTGTCACCCTTGCCGTTTCCTGTGTTACTCCGCCTTCTTCGGATGGCGCCGGTGAGACAGGCGGTACATCATCCGGAGGGGCGGATTCTGCCGGTACCGTCGGTTCAGGCAGAGACACCGATTCCGGAAAAACTGAGCCCTCCAGAGGGCAGGATTTGCTCCCGGAAGTTTTTCAGGAGTGGTTCGGCACTGCGGTGGGACAGAATATAGCGAGGGTATTTCCCCTTCTTGTGAATACAGCTTCTTCGGATGGTTCCGTTATTGAAGAGGTTGAAGGGAATACACTCTATCTGTCCCGGGGCATTTTTCCTCCTGCCCCGAGCGGGGAAGAGATTGAACTTGAATCTCTGGGGATGAAGCTCCTTTCCCGGAGTGAGATGTACGGCAGACTTGACCGTCCGGAGACGCTGACCGTTGCCATACTGGAGACAGAGGAACTCAACTCCTTTTCCTCCGGCAACGGAATTATTCTGATAACCCGGGGACTCCTTGACTGCGCCCAGACCGAAGCCCAGAAGGCGGCTATCCTCTCCCACGAGATAGCTCATCAGGCGGCGGCGGATCCCCTGATCCCGATAGATCCTGCTGCTTTGGCAGCCTTGTTTGGAGGCCGGGTTCCGTCAGAAGCTGAATTCAACAGCGCCTTTGAGTCGGATCCGGATATCAGAAAGGCAGTAAACGAGATGCTGATGGGCTCTCTGTTTCTTGTCATGGACAGCGGTTACGGTGAAGAAGCGGAATTCAGAGCCGATACGCAGGCGGTGACCATTCTGGAGCGGGGCGGGTACAAACGAAGGACCTATACAGACCTGCTGCGGAACATAGAGGCGGTATACAATCCCCAGCGTCCGGATATGGCGGTAACCCATCCCGCTCCCGGCGCGCGGCTTGCAAAGCTTGGGGTAAAATAAATTTGTCGAATAAATTCCTGTGAAAGGGGACATATTTTGTTTTTTTTGTCTTGCAAACAATGCAGTTTTATGACATAGTTTGCGATATAACAAACAATATGGAGTTTATTGCGGATGGTTAAAAGTCATATGAGATTCATCGAATACCAGAAACAGATACTGATCGGTATCTTCTTTGTTGCGGTACTCTGTCTCGGCGGGAAAGTTCTCGTGGAACAGTTTATGCTCATATCCAATTCGGTTGTCAGTGAGACCAGCGAAACAATAGAAGAGACGCCCATCGTTACCGAGGCGCCGGTACTGGCGGCAATCGAGCCCCAGCTGTTTCATACAACTGCGGTCAAACATACAAAGCAGCCCGACAGAGCATTGATGCTCTACCGCACAGAAGAAGCCCGGGAGGATGTGCTCTGGTTTTATACCTATATAACAGGTAATCAGACTATTACGGCGCTTATTCTCGAATATGCCAGCAAGAACGATATCCCTCCTGCCCTTGCCTTTGCCCTTGCCTGGGAGGAGAGCCGGTATCAGCCCAAGGCGGTAAACCAGAATGCGACATCCACGGATAGGGGGCTTTTTCAGCTTAACAACAGATCCTTCCCCTATTTGACGGAACGGGAGTTTTTCGACCCTGAAATCAGCGCGAGATACGGGTTGCAGCACCTCAATTTCTGTCTGGAAACGGCGGGCAACGAGGTCTCCGCTCTGGCTATGTACAATGCAGGAACCACCAAGGTACGGAATAACGGAACCCCCCACCGGACGCTGGACTATGTTTCCCGCATACTTGCCTACCGTGAAGGGCTTGAAACCCTCTTTGAGAGTGAGGTTGGAGGGCGCTACCAGATAGAACCGGATCTCGGCGCCGTTGTTGCGGTGGCTACGTTAAAATAACAAAAAAGCAGTTGAGTGTATGTCACTTCAACTGCTTTTTTTATACCCTAATGAGGCTGCTCTGCTTAGGTCTGCTTTTCTTTTACAGGACCCAACACCAAACGGTTGCGGCTTTTCTCCGCTGTCCGTATAAAAAGACGCTGTTTTTCGAGAGCCGTTTCGCAGGTTCCTGACCCTTCGTACTGATACACCGTCCATCCTTCAGGATACCATATACCGGGAACATAGATTTCAGTCAGCATACCTTCCTTTTCTCCCGACTCCACATCCTGAGAGGCATTACTCTCCCACTCAAAGGTGAATAGCCTATTCTTGCGGTCGAATATCATTGCCAGCGGGGTTCCGGCGGTCGCCATTGCATAGGGGCGGCAAAAGCCCTTCTCGGCACGGCCAGAGTCGGTGTCGGCGTTGTAAATAGAGAGATCCTCACCGTTCCAGCCTTCTCCCTTCTCGTGGGTGTTTGAGGCGGAGTAGTTCCAGAGGGTGGAAGGCAACAGCAGCTTGTCGATGGCGTCATAGTAGAGGGACAGCGCCTCTTCCTGCTGGCGGAAGTCTCCGGTCTGGTAGGATTTTCCCCCGTCCAGATCAAAGGGTACCCCGAATTCTCCGAGAAATGCAGGGATTTTCTCTTCCCTGATAGGATCGGAGAGGTTTTTGAGCTGCTCGGTAAAACTCTTCTCGGAAGCCTTTTTTCCTACTACCAGCTTGAGACTCACGCTGTCTACGGTAAAGGAGGGGATCCACTTTTTGAGGAGAAGCGTTTTTCCGTCATACCAGTGAAAGGCGTCGGCGATACTGAATGGGGCTATATCAGGATCCTGAGACCAGCTCGCCCGTTCCGCCATGGGAACCCCTTCGACAAAGAAGATATAGTGGCTTCGTTTTTTCCCGATTTCGGTGATGAATTTCTTTTGGAAGGGTTTGAGGAAATCCGAGGCAAAATCAACCTTTTTGCCCTGAAAGGTCTCGAAGTAATCGCTCTGTTTGAGAACCGGTTTGCCCTTTTCCTCTCCCCAGACCCCGGCGGCCTTCCAGGGACACTGACAACCTGCCTGAAACAGGGATACGCCGTCAGTATTTACCGCTGCGTGACCTGAGTATACGATGCCTGTGGGAGAGAGGAAGAACTTTCTGAATTTCGTCTCATATCCCGATGCGGCTGTCATCGCCTCAAAGGGAGAGCAGGTTACACCGGAAGGCGCATGAACCATCCCGGTTTTTGAGAGATCCCCGATACCGATAAAGCCCCGGTGAGGTTCATTGAGAGTGCCGAATCCGGCAACGGCGGCGCAGTCCTTTATCCG
>JAITWB010000206.1 GCA_031285525.1 Spirochaetaceae bacterium | reverse complement strand
TGTGCACCAAGGCAACCATGACTGCGGCGCTTGAACACCTACCTGGTGACAATGATGCCGCTCCGGATCTCTTATTCAGAGAACTCTCCCGTGTTGCCGTGGTAGGTAAAAAGGAAGCGGTAACTGTTTTTGAACCCCTGTTCCCTGAGAACTATGAAGAACAGAAAGAAATTTTCGCAGGATTTGACGCAGGACGGGAGCTTTTCTATGCCGGTGACTTCTCTGCGGCTCTTACTACCTTTGAGTCATGGCTGGACAGAGACCCTGCGGCAGCTCACTACGCTGAAAAATGCCGGGAACTGTTACGTTATCCACCGGAGAACTGGCAGGGAGTCTGGCAGGCTGTCTCGAAGTAAAACGATACGAGAAACGGAGGATTGCTTCCCAGCCGGATGTTAGTATAGTATATTGTTATCACGATCATAGATGTAATGCAGGGGACTCAAAATGGCAGGATATATAGAACGTATTACTGGTATAATTCCGTACACCAATAAATCAGTTGATATTCAGCTTGATGGGAAAAACCTTATCATTACAGGCGGAAATGGCTCTGGGAAGACCTCTTTTCTTCGTGCCGTTTCTGATAAGACCGTGCTGTTTATTGTCGATAAAAAACAGGCTGATTTGCCGGATTTAAAACAGAAATTGGTAACACATACGAGGGCTCTGAAAAATTCATCTAAAGGTACTTCTCAATATGATTCTTGGGAGAAAAGTGTAGAAAATATACAGGAGGAAATAAAAAAAATAGAAACCGGACTTCAGCCCATTATTTCAAATAATATTGAATTTTCATCGAAATATGAGGATAGACAAGCAGTTGTCCTCTATTTTGAAGACAAGCGGCTTGCAGATATTGCAGTGGCGAAAACTGCACAAGGTCTTCAAAGTGAGATCGAAGAAAACAAAAAAGTACCACATAACCAAAATATTGGAAGCAAGTTGGAACAGCATCTCCTTAATATGCGAGCCAGACGTTCTTTCGCAATAACCGAAGATAACGATTCGGCTTCGGCTAAAAAAATTGATATCTGGTTTACAGAATTTGAAAAAAACTTAAAACAGCTCTTCGAAGATGATTCCGCTGCATTGCATTTTGACTCAAGAAACAACAAATTTTCAATACACCAAAGCAATAAACCGCCCTATACCTTCCAAACCCTCTCTGCAGGGTATCGGGCGATTTTTGACATCTACGCTGATCTGCTCATGCGGACGGAATATTTTCAAGTAAGTCCTGCTGCTCTGGAAGGAGTGGTATTTATCGATGAGATCGACTCCCATCTCCATGTCTCCTTACAGCGGTTAATATTGCCTTTCTTTACTGAATCCTTCCCCAATGTGCAATTTATCGTTACCACCCATTCCCCCTTTGTCCTCATGTCTACACGAGATACCATTGTCTATGATCTGGGGAAGGAAGAATCCTATACTATCTCCCAGGCAAAATCGCAAAACGAGATATTGAACGACTATTTAGGTGTCCCTACGGCGATGCCTGTCTGGGCGGAGAAGAATCTGGTCGCCATTCTTGATAAATACGTAAAAAGTGCTCCTGACCAGATATCCTTTTCTGCATTGAAAGAAGAATTAATACATGCCGGGCTTGAAGAGTATTTCCCTGAATCTGCGGCAAAGATACTGGAGAGTCATTGATGATAGCTCTGATTCGCCCAGAATGTCCCAATCCTCAAACTCTGGTTGACGAAAACTATGCCGATCCGGTCAATAAGGAAGCGCTGAGACAATCGACATCAGGCAAATGTATGTACTGTGAGAGCAAATTCGAACATACCAGTTATGCCCATGTGGAACATATAAAACCAAAATCAAAATTCCCCGAACTTACCTATTCATGGGATAATCTCGGGTTTAGCTGTCAGGTTTGCAATACCAATAAAGGCAGCAAATACGATGATTCTCTGCCTTTTATAAATCCCTACGATGAAAACCCCAAGGATCATCTGGTGTTTTTGGAATCTATTGTATTTCCGAGACGGGGTTCAGAACGGGGTGAGTACACCATACATGAGCTGGACTTAAACAGAGCCGGATTGGTGGAAAGACGAACAGAAAGAATCAAAAGCCTTGTTACGATGATTACTGCTGCATTCAGAACGGCAAATGAATCATTGCGTAATCAAGCTATTGAAGAAATACAAAAAGAAGCCCAAAAAGACGCGGAATACTCGGCAATGGTCGAAAGTGCATTGCCCGGATTAATCGGCTGAAAACGACAATTGCACATTTTTCGAAAAACTGTTATTCTGTAAGTATATGATACATTTTGCCGCACTTTGTGCTGTCGGCGCCGAAAAGATTCTCGCAAATGAGCTCAAACAGCTCGGATATGCCGTGACCGGAAACGCAACCGGACGGGTTATGTACACCGGAGATGAAGACGCTCTTTATCGTTCCAACCTCTGTCTCAGAACAGCGGACAGGGTCTACCTCTCCATGGCTGTTTTCCCGGCTTCTGATTTTGACGCCCTTTTTGAAGGGGTCAAAGCCCTCCCCTGGGAGGATTATTTCCCCAAAAACATACGGGTCATCGTGGACAAGGTGCGGAGCTTCCGCAGCTCCCTCTCCTCGGAACACAGCATCCAGTCGGTAACCCACAAGGCTATCTACTCACGGCTCAGCAGCGCCTGGCGTATCACCTCTCTCCCGGAAACCGGGGAAACTGCGGCGATCCGGGTCTATATCGAAAAGGATATAGCTCACATCCTGCTTGACCTCTCAGGAATGCCTCTGCATAGAAGGGGCTACCGCACCACCGGAGGAGAAGCCCCCATCAGGGAGACCCTTGCGGCGATCCTGCTCCAGCTCATGTTTTGGAAGCGGAAAACACCCCTTCACGACCCCTTCTGCGGTTCCGGCACCATCCCGGTAGAAGCCGCCTTGTACGCATATAACATCGCCCCCGGTCTGGGCAGGGGATTCGGTATTGAACACCTCGCCATCTACGACAAACGCAAGGACGCAGAAATTCGGGCAAAGGCCGCCTCTGAGATACGAGCGGACTGTCTCGCACGGATAACCGGCAGCGATATCGACGAAGAAGCGATTGTCCGCGCAAAGGCAAACACCGAACGGGCTCTGGTTCTGGCGGGACGCGCCCTTCAGTCCATCGGAAGCGACGCAAAGCTCCCCCGTCCCGACTTTATCTCTGCCGACTTCGCAGAGCTCCAGGCTCCCTACGAAAAAGGGATGATCATCTCGAATCCTCCCTACGGCGAGCGACTCGGCACCGAAGCGGAAGCAGTAGAACTCTACCGCAAGATGGGTTCTCTCGTTTCAGCCTTTCCCGGCTGGGAGATGGGCTTCATCACCAGCAATACGGAATTTGAGAATGCCTTTGGTCAACGGGCGGAGAAGAAAAAGGAACTAAAAAGCGGGAACCTGGATACCTGTTTTTACCGATACAGTACGAACGGCGGAGGATCAGATGGCCATCATAGTTGAGCATGACAAACGAAAACGGGAAATCCTCGACAAGGCTCTGGATGTATTTGTGGAAGAGGGCTACGAAGACGCCACATTCCAGAAGATATCGGATCGCTGCGGCATAACCCGGACAACCCTCTACCTCTACTTCAAAAACAAACGGGAAATATTCGTCTGGAGCATCAAACAACTCACCGAAGAACTTGAAGCGGCGCTTCAAAAAGTCATTGCCGATACAGCAGTCGCCATAGACGAACGGTTTCGCCGTATGCTCAACAAAATCCTTGACAGCTGCGTTGAAAACCAAAAACTCTTTACCGTCATCCTCACCTACCTGCTTCAAATACAGAAAACCGGCAAGGATCCTGATGTCCGTGTCCGCAGAAGGATTGTACGGCTCCGTCACCTGCTTTCCACCGTCTATATCGAAGGAATGAAAGGCGGGATATTCCGCAAGCTTCCCGTAAAGGACGTCAACGAAATACTCTACGGCCTCATAGAATCGGTCATCTTCCGCCTTGCCATACTGGGACGCTCAAAGGTAGATGACCTCCGCAGCGCCCTCATGCTCACTGTTGATACCCTGCTGGTAAACCCGGTATACTGATACTATATGCAGATTGTTACAGGATTTCATGCCATAGAGGAGCGCATCCGTTCCGGAAAGGGAAAAAATGCGGGGCTTCGCCTCTATTACAGCAAGGCAGGTCCCCGGGTAAAGCGGATCATTGAAGAGGCGGAACAGTGTAACCTGCCCATAGAACAGACAGATAACGCCAAACTGGATACCCTCTCAGGAGTTACCGATCACCGGGGCGTTGTCCTGATTATCGAAGACGGCGTATCTGTTGCTTCCCCGGAATCGGCTCCTGTCGAAGATGGTATCTTTGATGCTTTTATACAAAAACAAAAGAGCAATCCCGAAGCGCCAAGCCTGGTGGTTATCCTCGACTCCATTACAGACCCCCACAATGTGGGAGCGATCATCCGCAGCTGTGACCAGTTTGGGGTAGACATGGTGGTTATCCCCGAGCGGCGGAGCGCAAAGGACAGCGTCGTGATAGGCCGCTCCAGTGCGGGGGCTTCCTCCTGGGTTCCCCTGGCAGTGGTACCCAACCTCGTCCGGGCGGCGGATCAGTTGCGGGATGCCGGTTTTTGGATCTTCGGCGCCGACGGAGCAGGAACGCCCCTTTCCCAGGTTCGTACCCCGGGCAAAACCGTATTGGTTATGGGAAGTGAAGGGAAGGGCATCGGCCGGCTCTTGCGGGGAACCTGCGATGCCCTGGTAGCAATCGAAACCCGGGGGCGTCTGGACAGTCTGAACGTCTCTGTCGCCGCAGGAATTCTTTTGTACGAAATATGCAACCGTCGCGCCCTTCCGGTTGTCTAAAAAGAAACTACTACAATAGAGGAGAGTGTACATTGGAAGACATGATAACAGAAGTATCCATAGAAAAGCCTAAACGCTATACCATTGGAGAAGAGATATTCAACGCCATTACCCACGGAGTCGGGGCAGGATTATCCGTAGCGGCTCTGGTTCTGCTCATCATACGGGCGGTAAAATACGCCCCCGAAGCAGGCAGGGGCGCCTATATAACCGGTTTTGCGGTCTTCGGTGTGACGATGATCATTCTATATATGATGTCCACCCTTTATCATGCCCTAACGCCGGAGAAGGCCAAGAAGGTCTTTTCCATCATGGATCACTCGTCGATCTATCTCTTGATAGCCGGAACCTATACCGCCTTCTGCCTTTCTGTACTCCGGGGTCCTGTGGGCTGGACCATATTCGGTATCATCTGGGGACTCACCGCTGCAGGGATCGCCCTCTATGCGGTGTTCGGAAACAGACTGCGTGCTGCCTCGGTGATAACCTACATACTCATGGGCTGGCTCATCGTATTCGCCTTTAAGCCTATGCGGGAAGGACTTCCACCTATCAGCATCCTCTTCCTCGTGATCGGAGGAGTCGTATACACTCTGGGTTGTATCTTCTACGCCATGAAGAAAGTAAAATGGATGCATTCGATCTGGCACCTCTTCGTGCTGGGGGGAAGCATCATGCATTTCTTTTCGGTGTATTTCAGCGTGCCGTTGTAATAAAGAAAAGGGGTTATACGTATGAGTTATGCAGATACGCTGTTTATACAGAACTGCCGTGATATTTTATCTAACGGAACATGGGACACATCCCATGATGTGAGACCGAAGTGGGATGACGGTACCCCTGCTCATACCATAAAGCAGTTCGGCATTGTTAATCGGTATGATTTATCCAAAGAATTTCCCGCTTCAACCCTCCGAAAGGTGTCGTTTAAAAATTGTGTTGATGAAATACTCTGGATTTGGCAGAAGAAGTCCAATAATATACACGACTTACGGTCCCATATCTGGGATTCCTGGGCGGATGAAACCGGCAGTATCGGCAAAGCATACGGCTATCAGCTGGGGGTCAAACACCAATACCGTGAAGGCTGGTTTGACCAGGTGGACAGAATGCTCTTTGTCCTCAAAAACGACCCCCTGTCGAGGCGGAATATAACGAATATATACGTTCATAGTGATTTGCACGAGATGAACCTCTACCCTTGCGCCTATAGTTTAACACTCAATGTTTCCGGGAATGTATTGAACGGCATACTCAATCAGCGCTCCCAGGATTTTCTGGTGGCGAATAACTGGAACGTCTGCCAGTATGCAATTCTCCTGCACATGTTTGCTCAATCATCGGGTTTGCAAGCGGGAGAGTTGGTACACGTCATTGCGGATGGACATATCTATGACAGACACGTACCTATCGTCGAGGAATTGATTCAGCGTCCCCCCCTGCCTGCTCCGGCGCTGAAAATGAACAGGGATATTACAGATTTTTACTCATTCACCGTCAATGACTTTGAGCTCGAAAACTATGAAACTCACCCCTTTGACTTCAAAATACCGGTTGCCATATAGGGAGACGGACGTACATGAACCTAATAGTTGCTGTTGACAATAACTGGTGTATCGGCTCTCAAGGGAATTTGCTGTTTTCCATACCAGAGGACATGCAATACTTTAAAAAACTCACCGAAACGAAGGTTGTCATCATGGGGCACTCCACTTTGAAGTCATTACCCCATGGCAAACCCTTAAAAAACCGCACAAATATCATCCTTTCCCGCAATAAGGATCTGAACATAGATAACGCAGTAGTGTGTCATTCTGTTGCAGAATTATTGTCCCTTATCGGCACATATAACGCAGACGACGTTTTCGTTATCGGCGGGCAAATGATATACGAATTATTACTGGACTATTGCCATGCGGCCTATGTAACAAAAATAAACGCACAAGGCAATGGGGATACCTGGTTTCCTAACATAGACAACAGGGATAATTGGGAACTCGCCGACGAGTCAGAAGAAAAACAGTATAACGATATAACTTATAGATTTACAAAGTACCTAAACAAGAAGGTTTTGCAAGAGACGCACGGCTGCTGAATAATACCCTTCAGAGACTCAACAGCGGACTCGGCGAATAGCGGTTCGCTGCCTGGATGTTGAGTCTACTGGACACGCCGTCCCTGATAAGGATTTTTTCCACCGTATGGTATGCTAGAGCCGGATTATTGTTCGCTTCACTCAAATGCCCCAGAAACACATGGCGCAGCCCGGAGTCCGACAGCTCCGAAAGGAGTTCCCCGCAGGAAACATTGGAGAGGTGACCGGAGTCCCCCAGAATACGGCTTTTGAGATACGCCGGGTAACTTCCCTCAAGGAGCATGTCTTCGTCGTGGTTCGCCTCGATGAGGAGTATCTCGGAGCCTGTAATATTTTCC
>JAITWB010000196.1 GCA_031285525.1 Spirochaetaceae bacterium | reverse complement strand
GCGGACAAGTGCGGGAAGCGGATAATCAGGCTGCCGCAAAAATAGCGGAATTGAACAGCCTCATCGAAGCCATGGAAGGCAGGATCTCCACAGATTCTGAACAGTTGGAGATCTCCCTCCATGCGCTTGCAGAGAACCTCCAGACCAAAATGGAGACGGATCTCACCGTGGTGGGAGACAATTGTACCATTCTCATCGATTCCCTCGCTGGAAACCTCAAGGCTCGTACCGATTCGGTGGAAGCCGAGGCAGGGAATCGGTTCTCCGACTTTGCCGCTTCATTCAATAACCGAATGGAGAGCATCCGCAGCGATATGGAAACCACAGTACGGGCCATTTCCAGCGAACTCACCGAAAACGCAAGCCGCGCCCAGAATGAAATGCGCGCCGCCTTTGAAGAGATAGCAGGACGCATCAGTGAGGTGGATCAACAGACCGCCTCCCGTGTCGCCGACCTCACAGGACAGCTCGAAATAATCGAAGGTAAAATCTCCTCCGACGGCGGACGGCTTGAGACGGAACTCCATGAACTGGGTATTCGCCTCGAAGCGCAGGTTCGTGACGACCTCTCAGCCGTCGAGGAACGGTGTACCCGAATGCTGAATCAAATCACCGCTTCTTTTAACGAAAAACTCTCCGCCGCAAATGGAGATATGGAAACCGCTGCAGAATCTCTGTCGGCGAAGGTCACGGAGAATTCCCGCCTTGCTGATGAGCGGCTGGAAACTGTATATAACGATATCTCCGCACGGATTGGTGAAATCCGTGCAGAGGCGCAGTCCTCTGCGGCAGAACTTTCCGCTGATATTACTGAAAAAACAGCCTCTGTCGGCCAGTCAGCTCGGGAATTCTTCGAATCCCTATCTCGCCGCATGGGAGAACTCAGTACAGATACGGTACAACTGGAGAGTACACTGGATGAACTCGGTATCCGGCTTCGAAGCAAGGTGGAGTCTGACTTTAATACCTTTGGCGAGTCCTGTGTGCAGACCCTCAACACCCTTTCGACAGAATTCCACGGAAAGGTGGATTCTCTGGAAAGTTCCGCCGAAAAGGCGCTTGCCGAGATGAGCGCAGATGTAGAAAAGCGGATAGAGGCGGTACGGAACGAGACAGGTTCCTCCATGGCGGCTTTTACCTCCGATGCAGGGGAACAGACGGTCTATCTCAAACAATCTATTGAAGAAACCTTCACCCGGCTTCAGGATGAACTGAGGGAGCGAACCCTTTCGATACGGAGCGAAGCGGAGGCCGCCTGCGGCGCTATAGAGACGGCGGTGCAGAACAGAACCGGAGCTATCGAGAAAAGCACCGGGGATCTGTTCAGCAAAATCGCTGCGGAACTCGATGAAAAACGGACATCTCTGCTCGCCGGTTTTGATTCCCGCTTTGAATCCTATGAAAAGGATGTACTCTATAAGTTTGACCGCCTCGACCAGGTTTCGGTGGATATCGATCTCCTCGACGAACAGCTGCGCCGCGCCATGGCTGAGAGCCGTGAGCGGGTAACCGGGGAGTTCAGCGCCTTTATGGAGCAGCAGCGAAGCCATCAAGATCAGTTTGATCAAAGTCTCCTTGCACGGGAGTCGGAGGTAAACAGCAGACTCTCTGAGCTTGACGGCGAGATAGGCCGGCTCAAGGCTGAGGCTCATGCGAATATTTCCGAGAAGATGCGCTCCTTTGAGGAGGATTTCTTTGCAGATCTGAACAAACGAAGCGACGCTGTTTCCGCTGCCCTCAACGAATGGAAGGAAGCGATGAACGAACAGTTATCTGTCATCGCCTCAGGGATGGAAGAAGAACAGCGCGCCGCTGAGGTGAAATACGCAGAAGAGTTCCGGGAGAAGCTGGGCGCCTTTAGCGAACGGTACCGGGAACAGCTGCTGCGGCTTGAGGAGCAGGTTGACGCTTCTCAGGAAAGCCTCAGGGAACGGATCGACACCGGGGATCAGAGCCTTCATTCGTTTATAGAACAGTACCAGGCTGAATTTACCACGGTTCGTAAGGAATCCGAAGAGTATATGAAAAACCAGCTCGCCCTCTGGTCTGAGACGGTAAAAGAGGATCTTCGCCGGCAGGAGCGGGACGTAGCGGCCCAGTCCCGTGAGATAGCCGATTCGGTGGTCTCCGCCCGGGAATCTGCGGCGAACGCGGTGGATGAGGTGAAGAGCGATTTGATCCTCTGGAAAAACCGTCTGGAACAGCAGTTCTCCGAGGAGAAGAGCGATTTCGATGAAAAGCTTGCAGGACTGAATACCGCCGCTACCGAAGCGGTGGAGCAGGTTTCCGGTTCCTTCGTGACCGAGGTGGAACGCTATGCCGCCGAAACCCGCTCCGAACACAGCCGCATCGGGGCGCTGCTTGCAGATCTGCAGGAACAGATAACCGGAGCTTCCGCCGCCTTCGACAGGCAGTCCGGCGATGCCCTCACCGGGTTCCGCAAGTCCTATGAGGCGATGTTTGAAGAGACCCAGAAGCGTATCCGGGATTATAATGCCGATACCGAACAGAAGCTGCGGAGCCTCAAAGCGGTCGCCCAGGAGATGGCGGAAAAGAATACCGCCATGCAGGATCGGCTGGTGCAGAAGATACAGAACGATTCCGGCAACTTTACCCTCATGCTGGACGAGATAGACAAACGGATTCGGCATTTCGTCTCCCAGACCGGGCTCTTTGAGAAAGCTGACGAACTCAAGGTGGGGCTGGAGAAGGATATCGAAGAACTCAAGGGCGATATGCTCCAGATCGAAAGCTTCCGCCGCACCGTCAACGAGCTGCGTCAGGAGTTCTCCAAGCTCCGCCGTCTTGAGGAGGAACTCAACCAAAAGGTTGCCCGCTTCTCCAGCGAGAAGAAGCGCATAGACATCCTCGAAAGCGATTTCAACCGTCTCATGGCTCTCTCCGATTCCATGGACAGGAAGTTGCAGGAGATGAACACCACCAACGACGAACTGCAAATCGTTCAGGTGGAAATTCGCCGTGTTCAGGATACACTGACAGATATACGCGCCCGGTATGACCGGATCGAGAAGAAGGATGAGATCCTTACCGATACGATCAACCGTGTGGATCACGCCTTTGAGTCGCTCAAGACCATGGAGCGGCAGGTGCAGATCTGTTCCGAAGAGGTGGAATCCTTCCCTGCCAGGGTGGGCGATCTCAAGCGGGGCGTGGAAAAGCTCATGGAAAACAACGAGCGTATCAACGACGCAGTGGACAAGCTGACCTCCCTCGACAGGGTCCTTGCTGAAACCGAAAAGCGGGTTGACAATATGCAGAAAGCCCGTGAATGGCTTGCCCGCACCGAAACCCGGCTTCAGGAGATTTCAAAGCAGGCTCAGGAGCAGGTGAAGCTCATGGGAGATCTCATGAAGGAAGACGGTCCCGTCCAAAAGGAGCGGGGAGCTCCCTCTACGGGAACACGGGAAAACGTCATCAGACTTGCCCGTATGGGTTGGCGGGTCGAGGAGATCGTCAAGGCTACGAAGCTCTCCCGGGGCGAGGTGGAGTTGATATTGGAATTGTCACAGGATGGAGGGCGGTAAGGGAAAAAAGAGAAAAGATCGTTTTTACCTTCTCTTTTCTACCTTTAACCTTCTCCCTTACCTCACTCCCTCGACAGCAGACACACGCACCAGGCTTCCACCGCTTCGCCTCTGCCTACAATGCCTATGCCCTCCCCGGTCTTCGCTTTGACAAAAACCGCCTCCGGGTCTGCGTTGAGGAGTTCTGCGATGTGGGCTCTCACCTGGTTTCGGTAGGGGAGGAATTTCGGTTTTTCCAGGGCTATCACGCAGTCGATGTTTTCGAGACGCCAGCCTTGTTCCACTACCAGATGCCATGCGCTGGCAAGGAGAACCGAAGAGTCGGCGTTTTTCCAGCGGTCATCTGAGGGGGGGAAGAATTCGCCAATATCCCCCAAACCTGCGGCGCCGAGGACTGCGTCAGTAACGGCGTGGAGCAGAACATCCCCGTCGGAGTGTCCTTCTTCGCCCTTTTCAAAGGGGATATGTATTCCACCTATCAAAAGGTCCCGTCCTTCGACGAGCCGATGGCGGTCGTAACCGAGTCCTGTACGTATCATCTGTCTATATCGTCCCTGTAGGTTATTTTTTTGTTTTCCGGAGACCCGGGACAGCAGTACACCGCCCCTTCGTAGCGGTCCCATATCTCGGTGTCGTCGGTGTATACGGCGCCGTCTTCGGAAGAGCTGCGTTGCGCGGCGCGATGCGCTTCCAGGAGCTTCCCAAAATGAAAGCCCTGAGGAGTCTGCACCGCCGCCAGAATGTCCCGTCTGAGGTGACGGACGATAGTTCCGTCGGGGGCTATTTCTTTGAGTGTATCCACCGGAGGAATACAGGGAACAGTAGCGCCCTTTTGCGCCGCCGTTTCTGCAACCGACTGTATGATCTCGGGAGACACCCAGGGGCGGGCTCCATCGTGGATCAGAACAACGCCTGTTTTTGGGAATCCTGACGCAGCAAGGGCTTCGAGTCCCTGTAAGACCGATTCCTGGCGGCTTGCCCCTCCGGCGGTGAACAGGAGGGTATCCAGAAGGGTTTTGTCCAGAGAGCAAAGCGCTTCTTTAGCGGCGCTCTCACCGCCTGCTGGTATGGTAATAAGTATGGTCGAAAAGAGTCCTGTATCCGAAAAGATCTGGACAGAAGACGAAAGAACGGTTCCGGTTCCCAAAGGAAGATATTCTTTTTTAACTCCGGTACCCATCCGCGACGAGGATCCCGCCGCAGTTATTATTACAGCGAAGTCAGCCGAAGACATTAATCGTCATCCGAACCGTTGTCCATATCTCCGGAAGCATCGTCGTTCTCGTCATCCATGAAATCGGTATCCTCATCGTCATCCATATGAGCGTGCATCACGGAACGTTTTGTTTCCGTAACAGCGCCGAAGGGTTCAAGATGGGAATGAATAAGGGCTTCCACTTCCTTCGCAGGCTTGTCCAGAGCGAAAGATATCTCATCTTCGAGCAGTTTCTTTGCCGAGTCATAGAGCTTACGCTCAAGGATGGGAAGTTCCTTCACCTTGCTGCGGTGATAGAGGGAGCGGACAATGGCGGCGATGTCCAGAACACTCCCCTTTTTGAGGAGTTCAAGATTCATCTGATACCGGAGCTTCCAGTCCGAGGGGATTGGTTCAAAGGCTTCGGAGATCATGTCCAACGCCTTTTGGGCTTCCTCAGGGGAGACGATAGCCCGTATGCCAAGCTCTTCAACCTTGTCAACAGGAACCATTACAGTCATATCAGAAACTTCAAGGTAGATTACGTAGTAGAGCAGGGTCTCTTCCCGGAATTTCCGTTCAGTTATCTGCATAATCTTTCCTACCCCTTGGCTGGGGTATACAACTTTCTGGTCAACGCTGAATGCGGTGGATTGTTCACTCATATCGGTATCAGTATAGCACAAAAAGGGACAGAGGTCAAAGGATGTGAGCGGCGAATTTATGAGGGCTATGGATATGACTGTCCTTTTTTATTGCCTTAAAATACATTCCATGTCATACTTACCCATGGAGGGGGGTGAAAATTTATATTGACCCTTGATAATAGTGGAGGCATCAAGCATGGAAAATACAAATCCGGGCACAAAGCAAAAGAAAAATACGTTTGAGGATTTGTTATATACGGTTACATTAGAGGAGTTCAGAGAATTTACCCGCAAGTATGCTCTGTATTACAATGATTTTAAGACAAAGTTTGAATTGTTCTTTATTGAGAGAACGTCAAACCCGGATCTCGAAAAAAAATACGGTGATTTGATTCGAAAAAGTATCTATACCTATTCCGACCACGGATATATCGATCCTCATTCTGCAAGATTATTGGCATTTGAGCTCGATAATGTCCTACTGCACGGTCAGTATCTCATAGACATAGGGAATTTTTCCTGTGCTTTTTCGATGAGCAAGGCAGTTCTAAAAGCACTAACTGAATTCATTCGAAGTTATGATGACTCCGTTGGTGTAATAGGGGGCGCTTTATTCAATGTCATTCAACTGTTTAAGGGCATTGCTGGTTCGGTTCATGCGCCCCTTGAGATTAAGCAAAACCTCTTCGATCTCTTGCAGATCGTTTTAGCGAAAAAGTACTATTTTGATTATGGTACTATCGGATATGAGTTGTTTGCTGTGTACCGTAGTTTGGCAGTACCCCTTGGTCAATCTGAATCATTTATACGCTTTATCGATACTCAATGCAGTACATTGACTGGAAAATACGACGACGATAGAAGAGCATTTTTTCAAAAAGAAAAGATCGGATTTTATATAGAAAACGGCTGGAACGAACAAGCGCAAGAACTGATACGGCAGAACCTGGATATTGTGGCGATTCGTCAAGCGGAAGTTGAGAAAGCTATCAATTGTTACGATTACACCGCGGCGAAACAACTCGTTGCTGACGGCATAAAGCTTGCAGAAGAAAAGAAGCATCTCGGGACGGTATATGAATGGCAAAAAGAACTATTACGCATTGCCATTGCAGAAAACGACAGAGAACTAATACGCTCCCTGTCTCTGTATTTTATGTTCGATGGAAACTTCAATACAGAAACCTATCGCCAGTGGAAGCAAACCTTTTCCGAAGCTGAGCAAAAAGACGCAGTTGAACGCCTAATTACTGCCATACTTGATGAGGCGAATAGGCGCTCCATTGGCGCTCTCTATATTGAAGAGCAGATGTGGGATAGGCTTCTTGCGATGGTACAGTCCGCCGATAATCTGTACATCGTATTGGACTACCACGACCATTTAGCAAAGCGTTATCCCGAAGAACTGTTGGAGCTGTATACGTCTCACTTCAGAGCCCTCGGCAATACTAAAGAAGGTCAGACTCCCTATACCGATTTTGCCGTAAAACTGAAACGGGTATTGAGAGATATCCCTAAAGTAAGAGAGCTTTTAGTCACACTCGTTAACGATTTGAAAGCTCAAAATCCCCCCAGACAAGCGCTGATAGAGGCAATAACCAAGGTCCTAAAGGGATAACCGCCCTCTAATAATAGATGTAAGGAGTTTTTCTTATGAAAAGAAATGTGATCCTACTGGTATGTACAATCATTACCGGTATCTTCCTGACAGCCTGCGCCGGAACCGCTCCCGCAGCAACAGAACGGGAATCTGTGACCCGGGATCCTGATACGGTATACAGCCTCGTGGTACTGCACACCAATGACCACCACGGCACCACCTTGTCGAAGGACACCCGGGGCGGTCTTGCCGAACGATCTTCCTATATAAAGGCGGTACGGGACAGCAATACAAACGTGCTCCTCCTTGACGCTGGGGACATCAACACCGGAAGCGCCTTATCGAATATGTTTCATGCGGAGCCGGATATTCTTGCCTATAACCTCATGCAGTATGACGCCGTCACCATGGGCAACCACGAATTCGATAACAAGATCGATTTTCTGGAAACCCAAATGAATCAGTCCGCTTTCCCCTGGCTATCGGCAAATATACAAAAATCCGACGGCAGTTATCTCGGCACTCCCTATATAACCCTGGACTATGAAGGCTTTCGCGTAGGCGTTTTCGGACTCACCACCCTCCGGACGACCATCATCGCCAGCCCCGATAAAAGCCTTGTCTTTCTCGATGAAATTGAAACGGCAAAGCACATGGTTCAGCTTCTAAAAGAACAGGAAAAAGCTGATGTCATCATTGCCCTTACTCACATGGGACTGGTAAAAGAAACGGATACACACATCACTTCCATAGACCTTGCCGAAGCCGTCCCCGGAATCAATCTGGTCATCGACGGACATTCCCATACACTCCTCGACGAACCTGTCATCGCCGCCGGGACTCCCATCGTGTCTGCAAACGAATGGGGTAAATATGTCGGAAATGGCGTTCTCAGCATTACAAACGGCACAGTAACCGGTTTTTCCTGGCAATCAGTCTTGGTTGACTCCTCCGATACGTCTCTCTTCCCTCCCAACCCGGAAGTGGTGACCCTTCTTGCCCCCTATGCCGAAAAAGCCTCCGCCGCCCTCAGCGAAGTGATCGGATCTGCGGCAGAGACCTTTGAGTTCGGCGACAGATTGAGCCGCAAAAAGGAAATCGCCCTGGGTAACCTGGTGAGCGACGCCACTGTCTGGTATGTGGGAACGAAGGGCGTTGCAGTGGATTTTGCCTTCCAGAACGGCGGCAACATCCGCACCGAACTTCCCGCCGGGGACATCACCCGGGAGAGGATTGTGACTATTCTGCCCTTCGACAACTATATCTACGTGCTTACCCTCAAAGGCAGCGACGTAATCGCACTCTTTGACTTTATCGCCGCCATTCCCCAGGGTGCAGGCGGGTTCCCCCAGATCTCCAGGGAAGCGGCGTACACGGTGAATTATGAGACCGGAAAAATCGAAGGACTCACCATCAACGGACAGCCGGTGGATGCTTCCAAAACATACCGAATCGCAACAAACGACTATCTTGCCGGCGGCGGTGACGGATACGAGGTACTCAAACGGGCAACCGACACCTTTAATACATCCATAACCCTCACCAATGCGGTGATCGAGTATATCCAGCAGCTTCCCCAGCCGATCCTTCCTGCTACCGAGGGCAGGATTACCATAATCGGCGGAATGGAATTGTAAGAAAGCTCTTGTTTTGAGGGGAGGGAGTTCTCTCCCCTTATTATTCAAATCCAGTGTACGTTATCGGGCGCATATTCCTTAAGGTATATCTGATCGTATCTCCCCGAAGGCTGAATGCGGACTTCACTCCCAAAGTAGCTTTTGTGAAGAAACCAGAGGACATCCTGCATATCCGCAAGGATATCGGAAAGGGAAAACCGAAAATAGATATCATTTTCTGCAAGTATTGAACGGAGCTTCTTGTCAGTCTGGAAATCCTCATCGATAGCTTCCCGTATCTGTGACCGGAGTCCTCCGTACCAGCCTTGGTTCACCGAGAGAAGGTTTAGAGGTGCATTCTTCTTTCGGTAATAGAGCTCATATATACCGGAAACAGCCGGAACAGCGGTCACAATAGCGTACTTATCCGCCTTCATGAGCCGCGACCAGTGCAGGGTAAAATACCCCCTTCCGGGAAGCGCATTTTGCTGTTCAATCCTCCGTATTACCGGATCCGGTTCATTCAT
>JAITWB010000165.1 GCA_031285525.1 Spirochaetaceae bacterium | reverse complement strand
TAATTCCAAAATCCTTCAATATGCCATAGTACACTTCCAGCAGATTTATCCTGCACATAAAAATGGTATCACCGCTATATTCAGCACCCTCAAGCAGATCACGTACAGTGGTACTGCCTTTTTCTGCTGAAATAAGTGCAATAAGGGCGCAGGCATCTAGGAGATAGGTCATTTTTCCAGCTCCTTATCCGCTCTTTTCTGTTCCAGAAATGCGTCAACAGTAAAACCTTTGTCCCGAAACATACCGTATAACGGCACTGTTTTTTGGCGAAAGGGAACAACAAGGATCCCGTTGGGAACCTCTCTAAGGATTACCTCATCCGAATCTATTTTGCAGACAAGGTTTTCAGGCAGATGAAGCGATTTGGTAGTGACAATCTGTTCCATAATACGTGTACCTCCGTTGTTATGCTATTATAGCACGGGATATTATCCCACCGCCCCTGATTAATTCTCCTTCATAAATCACCGCTGACTGTCCCGGAGCCGCCGCTTTGACGGGGGTGTCAAAGGTAATCCGGAACTTTGTTTCGGCACGGAACGTACTTCCGCTCTGAAACGAAGTTCCGTCCTGTCCGCCATTCTCCGGCTCGATGAAAGCCGGAACCGGAGGGGCGGCAAGGCGTATCTTTACCGTACCCCGGAAAGGCTTGTCTGGAACCCTGTTTCCGGGCCATACCCAGTCGGAAACGATGATAGAGGAAACAGCTAAGTCCTCTTCACCGCCGACGATAACCCGGTTTGCTGCCGCATCTATGGCGGTGACGTAGAGGGGACGGGGAGCGCTTATTCCGAGACCCCGGCGCTGACCGATGGTATAGTTCTCGATTCCCCGGTGGGTTCCGAGAACCTTGCCGTCGGAATCGGTTATCTCCCCGGAAACCGGCGGCTGGTCAGAAAAAACTGCCGGCAGATAGTCGGAAGGGATAAAATCCTGGCTCTCGCTTCGGGAGGCTGAGACAAGTCCCCGCTCCCGGGCAAGGGCGAACACCGCCTGCTTCGTCATTCCCCCAAGAGGGAAGCGAACACGCTCCAGTATGTCGGAAGTGATCCTATATAGAAAATAACTCTGATCCTTGGATTTGTCCACTCCTTTCGCTATACAGGCAGGAGCAGTGTTTGCGCCGTCTGTTTCCGAGGGGCGAACCACCCTGCTGTAGTGTCCGGTGCAAAAATAGTCGAAGGCTATCCCCGAATTTTGAGCATTCTCCAGCAGTGCGCCGAATTTGACCAAGGGGTTGCAGCGGATACAGGGGTTGGGGGTACGTCCCGCCCGGTATTCGGAGCGGAAGTAGTCGAGTACTTCCCGGCGGTAGGCGTCCCGTACGTCGATAACATGGTATTCGATATCGTATTCAGCGCAGAACCGCCGGCACGCCTCCTGATCCAGCGCCTCATCGGGTCCGTAACAGGAGTTCCTGATGCCGTCGTGGGAGGACGCAAGGGGGAGGTCGTTGTTCCAGCTTGACATGGTAATGCCGACAACCCGGCAGCCCCGTTCTTTCAGCAGCAGCGCTGTGAGGGTGGAATCCACACCGCCGGACATTCCCACGGCAACGGCGCTTCCCGGTTCGGGCATGGCTAATTCAGTAAATAACACGTTGCCAATATAGCCTTTTTCAGGTAAAATGAACAGTATAGCGAGGTATTACATGGCTGTCATAACTGATCCGCAGACCCATTTTCCTTTGGGGGATCCTGAAGTAAATCCGTTTCCCGTTGTTCAGGGAAGTTCTGCTCTCAATATATCCGCCGCAGTGGAATCGATGATCCTTTCCGCTTCCGGCTGGCGAACGGTTTTCGCCGCTTCCGGGGATGAAGAGGACAGCGCTCCCGAAATTGCTCCCGTTTTTCAGGCGATCTCTGCGCTCATAGCCGATTCTTTTGCTGATTTTCTGATCGAGAAGCTGCCCTCCAATAAAAAGCCGCTTATCGTTCTTGGCATCGACAGCCGCCCCACGGGAACGGCAATCGCCGATATCATGCTCCGGGTCTTTGCCGGGCGGGGCTTCAATCTGCAATACCTGTTTATCACCGCCGCGCCGGAGATCATGGCCTACACAAAAGACAACGCCGACGGCTTTGTCTATATCTCCGCCAGTCACAATCCGGTGGGGCATAACGGGGTGAAATTCGGTCTCTCCGACGGAGGGGTTATCCCCGGCAGTCTTGCCACCGGGCTTATTGCAAAATTCCGTGAGAAGTGCGCCTCTATAGACGCAGTGCAGCGCGCAGCCAGCTTGATAGCCGCCGGTACTAGTACCGCCAGTACCGGGGATGTGCTCGCTCACGTGTATGCCGAGATGCCCCGCTGGAAGGCGGAAGCGGTGAAGCGCTACGGGGAGTTCACCAGAGAGGTGGTCGCCGGAACAGAGGACTCGAAAAAACAGGATGAGCTCTTCGATATAATCACAGAGAGCGTGAAGCAGCGTCCCTTGGGGATTGTCTGCGATATGAACGGCAGCGCCCGGACGCTCTCCATCGATGCTGATTTTATGGGCAAGCTGGGTATCGAGCTTCAGGCTATCAATAATGAGCCCCGCAAGATCGTTCACGCCATCATCCCGGAGCCGGAAAACCTCGTTTACTGCGCAAAAGAGATGGAGCGTTTACATAAAAACAGGCCGGAATTCAGTCTGGGCTATATGCCGGACTGCGACGGCGACCGGGGCAATATCGTCTATTGGGATGACAAGCAGGGAAAGGCGGAAGTGCTGAAGGCGCAGGAAGTGTTTGCCCTCTCGGTTCTGTCGGAACTGGCATATCTTGCCTATCAGGGACAGCTCATTCCGGGAAAGACCGCTGTGGCGGTAAACGATCCCACGTCGATGCGGATCGAGGAGATCGCAGGAGCCTTTGGTGCCATAGCCGCCCGTGCGGAGGTTGGAGAGGCGAATGTGGTTAACCTCGCCCGAAACCTGCGGCAGGAGGGCTATACCGTCCGTATCCTCGGAGAAGGTTCGAACGGGGGAAACATCACCCACCCTGCGGCGGTGCGGGATCCGCTTAACACGATTTTTGCCCTGATAAAGCTGCTGGTTCTGCGTGACGAATCAGGGAAACAGGGGCTCCTCCATATATGGTGTACCCGTTCAGGGCAGGAAAGCGCTTACAAGAGCGACTTTACCCTCGCCGATGTGATCGGAACCCTTCCGGTGTACAGTACCGCCGGCGTTTCAGAAGCACGGGCGCTTTTGCATATCAAAGAGACGAATCAGGGAAACCTCAAGAGCCGATACCAGAAGGTGTTTGAAGCCGAATGGGAGCAGAAGCGGGAAGAACTGAAAAGCAAATACGGTATAGTAAGCTGGGAAGCCATCGGCTATACCGGTACAGAGGAAACCCGTAATCTTGCAGACTTTAGCCTCTCAGGCAAGGGAGGACTCAAGATCCTCTTTTTCGACAACGAAAAGAAGCCCCTCTGTTTTATCTGGATGCGGGGATCTGGAACCGAGCCGGTGTTTAGAATTCTCAGCGATGTAAAAGGTGACAAGCCTGCCATGGAAGCGGAACTGCTGCAGTGGCATACGGAGATGATTGAGAAGGCGGATTCCTAAAAAACAACCGAGGAGATACCAGAGGGAATAAGTAAGGTGTTTTGGCAAAAAAAACAGAATCAACCCGGAAAATTCGGCATAGCGTTGGAGGAGAATATCAAAGCTCTTCATGAAGGAAAACTCTGGCGAATACCATGGGTTCTTTCTGTTTTTGCCGAGAACCATGACGAATCAAAATTGGCAGCAGCCAAGGTACTCTCTGAAATCCTTGAGACACTGTCATTTGATGAAATTATTCGTGTTGATGAGCAAATTCGCAGTACCACTTCTATGGAATGGTACTGCGATTGGCGTAAGCTGGATATCAAAACATTCTTTACACCTTCCATGAATACTCGTGAACGCCGGGCTGTCATCGTTTTTGCGTCCTTTAACCTCAATGGATTTATTCGGGAACAGGCTGTATGTTTGATGCAAAAGTATGACGGAACGTTACCGTATATCATACTGCGGCAAAACGATTGGGTGACGCAAGTACGGCAAGCGGCGGCAGAGGTTTTTTCATATCGTTTGCAGAGGGTATCAGACGGAGAACTGTTTTCTGCATTACCCTTCATTGCAAAGCTGATGCGAGGCGGACGAGTCAACCACCGCGAATACACAGAGCGGCTTTTTGCAGAATTGGCAGCGCCAAAACATAGAGCAGCATTACTGAAAGGTCTGGAAAGTAAAAACAGCAGTATCCGTAGGATTTGTATAAACGTGCTGTTCGATATACATCCTCCAAAGTTTGAACTGGTCTTTGAGCAATTAAACCATGAGTCAGATCCGTTTTTACGGTCAATGATTTTCAGAAAACTGAACACTTTTGGACAGAATCTGCATAAGGTCAGTATCGCATTTCTGCAGGATCCATACCCGGCAAACCGCCTATTGGCGTTTCATTATCTCATCGATACCGGTGCGAACAATATCCTTGCTATTGCAGAGTCCCTGCTGCTTGATAAAAACTCCCGGGTTCGGAATAGCGCAGAAAGAGTGATTCAAACACACATTCCGAACTTTGACTTTCGTAGATTCTATCTCAATAATTTTGACGATTATTCAGCCGTAGTCATAAGCGCTTTAGGCGAAAAAGGAGAATCAGCGGATGTGTCAAAAATAGCAGACTATCTAAAAGACCACCGTATTTCTGTTGTAAAAACTGCGATGATTTCGCTGATGAAATTGGATACAAAAACATACAGCCCAGTCATAACAGAGATGTTAGAAGACAGCAGAGTTGGAATTGTAAAAACAGCGATGCATCTGGTTATAAAGACAAACTGTCCCGATTACGAAAGGATAAGGGAACTATTTAATAACACCATATATGAACATACAAAATTAAAGTGTATGGATATATTGTTTACGGCTTCCAAGTGGTCAAGTCTTACGTATATGCTTAGTGCCGTTTCTATCGATACAGAAAGGATACGTAAAAAATCACTGGAAGCAATTAATCAGTGGTTGTGTAACTTTAATCGATCATATACAGTACCAAGTGAAAAGCAAGTCACTGATATTCGAGAATGGATTCATTCATTACAAGGTGTTTTGCCGGCGAAGGTTGAAACAGAATTATTATATATGCTTTCATAAAGATAATTCTATAGAGAAAGTACAAAGGAGTTACTAATCCAATGAGAACAGTCGTTCACGAATATAACGGGATACAGGTTATAGAATTTCTCCCTCCCCCGGAAGATGCTCTGCAGAAGGGGGAATTTCTCGTTCAGGACGAGAGTGATTTTCTCGATGTGATGACTATCTGCCCCGGCAGAAGGGTCATCCTCAGAAAGGAGCATATCCTGGGGGATTTTTTCGACCTCAAGACAGGCCTTGCAGGGAGGATACTCCAGAAGGTAAGCACCTATGGGTACTACCTGGGTATTCTGGGAGATTTTGAGCAGGTTGAAAGCAAAAGCCTGCGGGATTTTATCTATGAGAGCAACAGAACCGGGCAGGTTATGTTTAAAAAGACGGTACCTGAGATACTGGAAGTGTTTTACGATAACTGAATAGTTAATTCTTACCAGAGCAACGTTGCGTTATATTTATGGATGTTCTCATCGATAGTTATCAATGTCATTTTTTCGGTAATTGCCGTTGCCAGAATCAATCTGTCAAAGGGATCTTTGTGATAATCAGGCAAGATTGGTATGTGTTGCAAATACTCCCGTTCAATAGAAACCAGATGAAATCCATTCTCGTCAATTATTCTGAAGAATTCCGGCAATCCACCGTCAAGGTGTAGTTTTTTCGTACCAAGTTTTATGGCAACTTCCCAAGCTGAAGCAATACTTACATATTTTTCAGTATAAGTATCCAAAACCGCCTTTTTTGCTGTTTCCGATAACATAGCCGAATTTTCTGCAACCCATAGGACAACATGGGTGTCCAAAAGGTACTTTGTCATCACATATACTCCTGAAATTCTTCCATAGGCTCATTAAAATCAGCAGACATTGAGATCTTTCCTTCCCATCCCCCGAGTTTCGCAGTCTTTACCGCTGGTTTTGCTATTTCAAACGGAATCGCTTGCCGGTATACAATTTGATTCAGGAATACATTGATTGCGGTTGTCATATCCATACCTAAACTGGAGAGAACAGACTGAGCTTTTGTCTTTAACTCGCTGTCTGTACGGATATTTATATTGGCCATAGACATGAATATACCTCCCCTTCTCATCAGTTACTTAAATAATAACACCCTGTACGCACAATGTCAATTCTTTACAGATTCACTGCAAAATCCTTGACAATACTTCTGCACTGCTATTAAACTGAAAGTCGTCAGGACGTGAGATTAAAAGCCCACCTCTTGAAACCATACCCGACTGTTATGTGAATAGCAGTCGGCGTTTTTTATGAAGTGCAATACTTTCCATCTACTTTAATAGTTTTTATTATGCTATGAAGTTCATCAGGATTCATTTTCTTGTTGTCTCTATTAAATCTTATCTCTTCAGGATCATCGTCAATAAGCATATCAAGATCATACGCTCTCAAGTCTTTACAAACTCCCGATAGAGGTATACACTTGAAAATGCAGGAAGGTAGCAAAAGAAATACCAATCAACAACAGTATCTGTTGTTGTTCTCATAAGGTGGGGCGGAACTAGTCCGCAAGACTCGGGTTAAAACCCTCGCCACGAATAAACGAGGTTATATTATGGAAAGAACATTAATGTCGTTTGATTATGCCATGAAGGATGTACTCCGTAACAAGGCTAATTTTGGTGTGTTGAGCGGATTGTTAAGCGAGTTGTTAAAACAGGATATCGTCGTTGAGGAATTGCTGGAAAGCGAGAGTAATCCAGAGGGCAAAGAAGGAAAATGTAACCGGCTGGATGTGAAAGCAAAGATAAACGGCGGTGAAATAGCAATATTTGAGATCCAATCGAGTAAAGAAAGCGATTTTTTTCACAGAATGCTCTTTGGAACCAGTAAGACGATAGTAGAGCAATTGTCAGAAGGTGATAAATACGAAGAAATTAAAAAGGTCTATTCCATAGATATAGTGTATTTTGATCTAGGTGAAGGCACTGATTACATATATCATGGACAAACGGAGTTTAAGGGGATTCATAATAAAGAAACCCTTTTATTATCCGATAGAGAGAGGGAGTTATTACCGCTGCATAAGCGGGAACTGGAAAAAATAAGCGCAGGAGAAGTATTCCCTGAGTATTATTTGATATACCCCAAGCGGTTTGACGGGGAAATTGCAGATGGGGTTGATGAGTGGGTGTATTTCTTTAAGAACTCGAAGGTAAAGACCAGCTTTACCGCAGCGGGGCTTAATGAAGCAGGAGCAAAGTTATCCCTTGAGCTGATGAGTAAGGCTGAAAGAATAGAATATGATACCTACGTAAAAGATAAACGGATAAAGGCAAATGAATATGATACTGCGAAGCGGGATGGCAAAGCTGAGGGAATAGAGATAGGTAAAACCGAGGGAAAACTGGAAGTTGCCAGGGAAATGAAAGCAGGCGGCATGGCTATTGAAGCGATATCTCAGTTTACTAAGTTGTCGATTAAAGAAATAGAAGAGCTGTAGGCGTTGTGTTGAGTCTCAATAATAGTATGGACTTGCCGAAGGATAGCAGATAACGCTTTTGCCTTATTTACAAATTCAATATCCCCAGATGTTCCAGCAGTATCTTTAAGCCCAACAGGATAAGTATAACACCCCCGGCTATTTCCGCTTTTGATTTAAATTTGATACCGAAGATGCACCCTATTTTAACCCCTGCCGCTGAGAGCAGAAAGGTGATGACACCGATGCTCGTTGCCGCCGGAACAATCGCAACCTTGAGAAAGGCAAAGGATACGCCTACGGCAAGGGCGTCTATGCTTGTAGCGACCGCAAGGGGAAGCATCTTTCTCGGACCGAGGGAGACTGCTTCGGCGGAGGAGTCATCCTTCTCTTTGGAAAACGCTTCGGCTATCATCTTTCCGCCGATGATGGTAAGGAGTACCACTGCGATCCAGTGGTCAAAAGCGGTGATTCTGTCTGCGAAACGGGCTCCCAGGAAATAGCCTATCAGGGGCATTACTGCCTGGAATATGCCGAAATACAATCCCACGATTACCATGCTGCCCAGAGTGATTTTTCGCAGTGAAAGTCCCGTGGTTACGGCAACAGCAAAGGCATCCATGGAGAGTCCGATGGCGATGAGGATGAGTTCGATAATGCTCATAAGGTGGGAGTATAGCAGGGGGAAGAAGGAGTGTCAAATCGTTGTAAATGACTTTGCTCTGGGCGAAATAATAGACAAAACCCTCAAAAAATGCTGTAATACTCCCATGTCACACCTGTATATTCCGGAACACTACGAGCCACTGCTCTCCCTCAGCGAGACGGAGCACGCCATCGTTCTCATAAAAGACTTCTTCCAGCTCGCCCTCTCTACAGAGCTCAACCTCACACGGGTCACGGCTCCCCTCTTTGTGCCCCAGGGCACGGGTCTCAACGACGACCTCAGCGGAGTCGAGCGGGCTGTCACCTTTCCTGTCCGGGATATGAACGAACAAAAAATGGAAATCGTCCACTCCCTGGCAAAATGGAAGCGGGTCAAAATCACCGACATGAAACTCCAGAGAGGATTCGGCATTTACACCGACATGAACGCCATCCGGGCAGACGAGGATCTCGATAACATCCATTCCCTCTACGTTGACCAATGGGACTGGGAAATGGTCATCGGCGAAAAAGACCGGAACCTCGACTTCCTCACCGATATCGTACGAAAAATATACCGCTGTCTCAAACGGACCGAATTCTACCTCTACGACAGGTATCCTTCCCTGGTTCCCATCCTACCGGAAGACATAACCATCATCCATGCTGAAGATCTGCTCCAAAAATATCCCACCCTCTCTCCCAAGGAGCGGGAAACCGCCGCCGCCAGAGAACACGGAGCCGTCTTCATCATCGGAATCGGCGCCCTCCTCTCCAACGGCGAAGCCCACGACGGCCGCGCCCCGGACTACGACGACTGGATTACCAAAACCGCCGACGGACGGCAGGGTCTCAACGGAGACCTCATCGTCTGGAACAGCGTCCTCGACTCCGCAGTGGAGTTCTCCTCCATGGGCATCCGGGTCTCCCCGGAATCCCTCAAACAGCAGCTGGAAATACGGAACTGCACCGAACGCTCAAGCCTTCAGTTTCACTCAAAACTACTCAAAGGTGAACTTGCCCTCTCCATCGGAGGCGGCATCGGACAATCCCGGCTCTGCATGTACTTCCTCCGCAAAGCCCACATCGGAGAAACCCAGGTAAGCTGCTGGCCCGAAACCATGAAAAAAGCCTGCGAGGAAGCGGGCATTCCGCTGCTGTGATGCACGAAACAGCGTTTCACCAGAACCGATCCCGTAACCCTATTATCATCTGTACCATCCTGGCGGAAACCAGTCCTCAAGCAGTTCCCCTCGGAGCCGCCTGCATCATTTCGGCTCTCCGCCGCTCAGGCTTCCCCGCAGAACTCCGCTCCTTTTCCGCAGAGGATTTCCAGCAGGACAAATCTTCCTGCAGCTCCAAAATCGCAGCTGGACTCCTCGCAGCCTGTTCCGCCGACGAAGTTCCGGTAATCGGCTTCTCCCTCTATGTCTGGAACAGACTGGTTCTCGAAGAAACAGCCCGGCTGATACGCAAAGAACGCCCGGAAGCAATCCTCTTCGCCGGAGGTCCCGAAGTAACGGCCCTCCCGGAGGTTATAGCCAAAGAAAACCTCTTCGACTATCTCATCACCGGCGAAGGAGAACAGACCGCCGTAGGATTACTCACAGGACTGCAGGAGTCCCCCGGAGGAATCTCCCGGGGAGATCTCTCCCCCTCTCCAAAGAGCCCTTCCATCAAAACAAAAATACTGGCAGGAATCTCTTCGCCATCTATGGAAGAGCTTTCATCCCCCTGGCTTGACGGCACCCTCGACCCCCGTGACTACGGCGGCGCGCTCTGGGAGCTTTCACGGGGCTGTCCCTTCAGTTGTACCTATTGCTATGAATCAAAGGGCGAGCGGAAGGTACGTCACTTCCCCGCATCCCGGATCGAAGCGGAACTTGACCTCTTTGCCCGTGCCGAGATACCTCAGATCTTCGTACTCGACCCTGCCTTTAACGCAGACAAGGAACGGGCATTGCTCATCCTCGCCCTTATCGAGCAGAAACTCCCGGACACCCACTTCTGCTTTGAAATCCGCTCCGAATTCCTCGACAAAACCCTCTCAGAAGCCTTTACCCACATCCCCTGTTCACTCCAGATCGGACTCCAAAGCGCCGACCCGGAGGTACTCAAAAATGTGGGTCGGAATTTTAACAGAAAAGAGTTTTCGAGGAAGATAGCCCTCCTCAACGAAGCAGGAGCAGTATTCGGCCTGGATCTCATCTACGGACTGCCCGGGGACTCCCTCGCAACATTCCGATCAAGCCTCGATTATGCCATAGGACTCTACCCGAACCACCTGGACATATTCCGCCTCTCGGTGCTCCCCGGCACAGTACTGGCGGCAGACGCCCCCCGCTTCGGCATAGATGCGGAACAGTCTCCCCCCTATCACGTAAAACGAACCCCCAAATTCTCCGCCGCCGACCTCACAGAGGCAGAAAAACTCGCCGCCGCCTGCGCCCTCTTCTACTCAGCAGGACGGGCAGTTCCGTGGTTCCTCTCAGTACTCCATCTGCTCAAAATGCAGCCATCCCGGTTCCTCTCCGACTTTGCCGCCTGGAACCGCTCCAGGGGAACCCTGCCGCACAAAGAAATCCAAAAACTCCAGCTGCAATTCCTCAAGGAAAAATTCCGGGAGAAAAAACTCAGTCACCTCTGGACAGTCACCGAAGAAATCATCCTCCTCCACGGAGCCTTCTCCCGCGCCGCAGGGGAAGGACAGGAAGAAATCCTCGACCTCTCATGGCACCCGGAGGATCTCTTTATGGCGCAGGACATCGCAGCATTTGCGTCAGAAGCATACATGGAAAAGACACGGGTACGAATAGTTGCCGGACCTGATATGGAGATATTGTAATAGCTTTTTTATTCAACGCCCACTAAATCAGTATTGATTATTCCCCACTCTTCCATTCTATGTCGAGGAACCCGAAAATAAAACCAATTCTTATTTATTTTTTCCACTTTAAACCCTAACATATTTGAAAAAACATCAGATGGATCATCTGAACCCCATCCTGAATAGTGCGTTATACTCTCTTTCGTCTCCAGAGTCTTTTCTTTAAATATTTCATCTAATTCCTTTATCCTTTCAAGATGCTGTTCTTCTGCAACCTCACAGTTACTTAGTATTTCGGCAATTATTTTCCGCTTTGATAAATCATTAATGTATTCTTCAATGAAGTAATAATTCGTGTCAAATATATATTGCAATCTTGATTCCCATATCGATATTATTCCATCAAAACCTTGTTCTTCCACAAATTGTACATATTTTTTTGAATATCGTTTCATTTCCAAAAAAGTAATTAATTCCATCTCAATAAAACCCATCCACCTTCGGATCTCTCCAGAGGGAGGTGTACCGCTCAATATCACCTGCAGACTCCTCCCAGATACTCTGGAAGGCATAGGAACGGGAACGTATCACCGACCGACCCCAGGGAACCATAGGCTTCTGCACAGAGAGTCCCCGGCTAAACACAATATGCTGTCCGTCGAGGTTCCCAAAATAAAAACTCCGGTTACTCTCCCGCTCCTGAAAGGGGGTATATGCCATCCCTGCGCCCAAAGCAGGATCCACCGGAACCCAGCCGAAATTCTCCACATAGAACTCCGCCCACCAGTGCACCCGGCTCACCGAGTCCCGATCCAGCAGAATCCCGCTCACCGGAACCGCAGGAATCCCCGCCGCTCTGGCAAAGGCGCAAAAGAGAACCGCCATATCGTAAGCGTCCCCTTCCCGCAGTCCCAGAGCCTCCAGAGGATTCGCCTCAGAAGACCGAACCTCAGGCAGCAGCGCAACCTCATCCAATAGCCATGAATAGACAGCTTGAGCCTTCGTCCAGGAATTCCGCTCACGCCCAACGATAGCAGGCAAAAGAGCGGTCACTGCGGAATCACCCGAAGGAACAAGCTCATCAGGACGGGTATACTGGGCAAACAAAGAACGGCTCTTGCCGCTATAGTCCTTCACCAGCCGGGGCGTCACCTGGGTCTGAACACCATAGGTGGTAACCAAAAACCGCAGTTCCGCTGAAGCCCGCTCTTGACTTTTCACATCCTCAAACTGATACAGAATCGCATTCATATAATTCGGAAGAAAAGGCTCCCTGTTGGACAGAGAAAGCTCCACCTCCCGCTGACTCGCCGTCACCGGAGGCCGGGGAACCCGCAGAAAAAGCACATTATCCTCACCTGCCGCCGCCGTATCCGTCACATCAACCGAAAGGGAAACAATATACCGTCTCCTGTCCGCAAAAGCTTTGATCCCCGGCTTATCCGTAATCTCGATATACTCACGATTGCTATTCTCTTTTTGCAGCGACACATACAAAGACCCCGAAACAGCCCCGTCAGGAACCCGCACACGGATCTCCTCATCGCTCCAAAACTCATAATCAAAATCACTCTCAGAACAGGGAATAAACCGATCTAACCCGTCATCACGTCCGCTCTGCGCACTTTGAGCGCTCAGAGTGCTCCCTCCTTCTGCGGCCCAGGCAAAAAACACCTGCGAACCGTTCCTGGAGGAACCGAAATTCCGCCCCGTAATCGTTACCGCCCCGCCTATGGGAACCTTCTGCTCCTTCACCGCCAGAATAACGGGAACCCCCGTATCCTGCATCGGCTGCACCTGCACCGGAATGGACGTCTTATTTGCAAAAATAACAGGCTCACTCCGCCCGCCTTTGGTCACCACATACACAAGCCCGTTCTGAACGCCATAAGGAAGGACTGCGGATATCTCCGTATCCGACCAGGACCGATAGGAAGAACCGGTAAGACGGCTCCCGGCTATCTCGATAAACCCATTCCCCTGCTCATCCCCAAAAAACGCGCCCCGCACAACGATGGTATCTCCGGGAAAACCGACAGCGGGTTCCAGGGACAATATCCGGGGAGACTGATTCATTCTGTTTGCGAAAAAAAAGGAAATACCGAACACTGCGGCTATAACGACAACGACAAGCCCGCCCCGTACCAGGGCGTATTTCCTGAAAAGATATGATAAACCCTTAAAAGACATTACTGCATCACTGCTTCAAAAGCCATATATTCCTGGGAACTGAAAAAAATCTCCGTCGCCGCAGGAAGCCTAATCCTCAGCCGCTGTTCCCTGCCGGAAAAACGGGGGGGACATATCTCCACCGACGGAAAACTCACATCCCGCAGATTCATATCACCCTGGTACGACGCATTATGCCCAAAGGCGGCAACCGCAGCATCCCGCAAATCCTCATCGGAGAAAACCACGCTGTCCCTGATATAATTGTACTCCTGGACAGAAGAAATCATCCCCCCGCTGGACTGTCCTGTCTGAGCAGCCCCGTTCATGAAGGCTGCAGGCAGAATAACCGCCGCAAGAAGCGCCGCCGCCATGGCAGGAATGACAACCCTGCCCACATGAAACCGCTGATGCAGGCTTCCTGACCGCTGATCAAGCTTTGCAGAAAGCCTCCCGAAACTCATTGCCAGCTCCTCCGCAGACATACTGCGGACACCACTCTGCAGTGCACTCCTCAGACCTTTCAGTTTTGCGACCCCGTCCCTACATGATTCGCAGGAAGCGAGATGGGCTTCAATTTGTTCCCGCCAGGGAGACTGAACCTCTCCGTCAACATAGGCGGAACGAAGATCCTGATCAGGGCATGTACACATCATCTTCTCCAATCATCTTTGATAATTGTTCCCGTGCGCGAAACACACGAACCTTCACATTTCCTTCCGTTATTCCAAGAACCCGTCCTATCTCTTTATAGTTCAGATCCCCGTATTCCTTCAATATCAACACCATCCGCAGATTCTCGGGCAGTTTTTCCAAAGCCTCCTGAACCCGCCTTCGGGCATCATCCTTCAAAAGCTCTGTCTCGCCGGATTCCACCGAAGGCTTATCCTCCCGCAGCACCCGCTCATACGCCCGCCGCTCCCGCCCCTTGCGCTTCGCATAATTGAGGGAAGCATTCTTGACCACCCGTATGAGCCAGTATTTCGCATCATCCATAGAAGGAAACACCAGTTCCTTCTCATGCATCTTGATGAGTGCATCATGGCTCAAATCCTCGGCAGCCTCGGCATCCCCAACAATCCGGTAGGACACCCGAAACAGTATCTGCATCGCCGAGTCATATACCTTTTTAAAGTCCGCATCAGTCCGGGCTGTTACACTCCCTACAAGTACAGCGGGCTCTCGTCTATCAAACAATGGAGTAGCCAAAATGTTACACCTTTTTCATATTTTTTAGCCCTTATAAAGAGCCGCTTCTACAAAAGCGGCCTCCTTTATAAAAATCGCCCATTATACCCGTTTCCAGATAGTACCCTGGGGAGTATCCTCCAGCAGAATACCCCTATCTTTCAGAATAGTACGGATCTCATCTGCCCGCTGGTAGTTCTTACTCTTCTTCGCCTCGTTCCGCTCCGCAATAAAAACCTCGATCTCCCGAGCTTCTCCATCGGATGCGCCAGCGCCAGCAGAGCCTGCAAGTACAGAACCTGCGCCCGCAGCGAAGCCTGCGCCCCCTTGCCCTGCATTGATCACCGCCTCGGCGGCCTCTATCAGGCTCAAGCCCAGAACACTGTCCATACGCTGCACCGCCAGAACCACCTCTTCCGGGGGAACAGCGCCATCCTTTACCAGCATCTGGAGCTCCGAAAGCGCTCTGGGAGTAGCCAAATCCTGCTCCATATGCCCCTTAAACCGCTCAAGATACACGGCAGCAGGAGAACCCTCCGGCAGCGTCCCGATAACTCCCACGGCGGCAGCATTTTCAGCGGAAAATCCCGGAACCGACTTGAGAATCCCCGCAATACGCCGCACCAGGGCTGCACGGGAGTTCCGGGCGCTCTTCATGGCGTCCTGAGAAAAGGCAACCTGACTGCGGTAATGAGCCCCCAACAGAAAAAAGCGGTAATCCAGAGGATCAAACCCTTCATCCACCAGACTCTGGAGGGTAATAAAATTGCCCGAAGACTTGGACATCTTTCCTCCCTGTAGGGACGAACCTTTGTCCATCACCAGGAATTCATTGTGGAGCCAGTAGTTGACCCACCGCTTCCCGGTGGCCCCTTCGGACTGGGCGATCTCATTGGTATGGTGAATCGGAATATGATCGATACCGCCAGTATGTATATCAAACTGCTCCCCCAGATACTCCATACTCATGGCGGAACACTCTATATGCCAGCCCGGATATCCGTTACCCCAGGGGGAATCCCAGGTCAGCGCCTGGTTCTCGAACTTACTCTTGGTAAACCACAGGACAAAATCGTAGGGATTCCGCTTATTTTCATCCACATCGATCCGCGCCCCTGCCTTCAAATCATCCAGATTGAGGAGCGCCAGCTTTCCGTAATCCGGGAAGGTAGACACATCGAAGTAGAGGTTTCCTCCAGAAACATAGGTATGTCCCCGTTCCTCCAGCTTCTTAATAAGAGCTATCATCGAAGGAATATGGTCGGTAGCCTTACAAACCACCGAGGGCTTGCGGATATTGAGCCTCTCAGTATCATGAAAAAAAGCATCTGTGTAAAACTGAGCGATCTCCAGCACCGACTGCCCCCGCTCACGGGCTGTTTTAACCATCTTATCTTCACCCTCATCGGCATCCCCGGTGAGGTGCCCAATATCGGTGACATTCATCACATGGGAAACAGCATAGCCCAGAAACTCCAGCGTTCGGGCGAGGATATCCTGAAAAACATACGCCCGCAGATTACCTATATGGGCATAGTTATACACGGTAGGACCGCAGCCGTAAAAACCGGCCTTTCCATCCGTAATAGGCGCAAAATCCTGCATACTGCGCCCCATAGTATTATACAATTTCAATCCCATATCCTGCCTCGCTTTTTATTTCAGTTCATAATATACTATTATGCACATATGAACAATCTAAGTAAATTGACGGAAAATAGCAATATCAGGGGGAATATTTTTCTCAATGAACCCCTGGCTGAACATACCACCTTCAAGGTAGGCGGTCCGGCAGAAATCTTTATTGAACCTGCCGACGAAGGGGAACTGCATTTCGTCCTGGACTTCCTCAAAAACGAAGGTACTCCCTGCTTCATACTCGGCGGCGGCTCAAACCTGGTAATCAGCGACCAGGGACTCAAAGGGGCGGTTGTCTCTACGGCAGCCCTCAACTCCCTGCACATCGAGAAGCCTGATGAAGATGAAGACTCCTCCAAAGAGATCCGAATTCGTGCAGGCGGAGGATGCACCATGGAAGAACTCCTCCGCTGTTGTCAGGAACACTCCCTTTCCGGTCTGGAAGAGTTTGCAGGACTCCCCGGAACAGTCGGCGGCGCCGTATACATGAACGCCCGCTGCTACGGGAAATCGATAAGCGATGTCCTTAAAAGCGTTACCTGGCTCGACAGGGAAACGGGAAAGACACAGGAATACGCTGTCAACGCCGATGACTGGGACTACAAAAAATCCCCCTTCCAAAACGGCA
>JAITWB010000008.1 GCA_031285525.1 Spirochaetaceae bacterium | reverse complement strand
CGGGTCATGGTTTCGAGAACCAGCACGGATTTCGTTATCGACCGGGCGATCAGAATAGACATGGTAACAACAAACGCAAAGAGAACCGCAATAACCATGAGAAAGGTCTGGGCGACAACCCGCATGGGGTTAGGATTCATGACACCCTGAGCTTTATCGATCCTGACGAGGATTATCGCATTCCTGCCGGATTCGATTATATAGCCAAACCGCTCGTCTTCAGTCTGAATAAGGGAAAGCAGCTCATTCCCGCTCAAGGACTCTCCGGGCTTGAAATCATCGGTAGAAGAGGAGACCACCGTCAAATCACGCCGGAGTATAATTCGTTCCGTCTCCTGCATATTAAGCCGCAAGTAAATAGCCTGTGCGCTCAGGGTGAGTATGGGGACTGCGATGATTCCGATAACAAGAAAGGTAAACTGATTTTTGATTTTCATGACGGCTCCCCCGCATTGAGCCGGTATCCCATACCATGAACGGTTTCGATATAAACCGGAGACGCCGGATCCGCTTCGATCTTTTTACGGAGACGCTGAATATATACCGCCGCCGAAGTCAGGTCCCCGTAGGCGTTCTTCCAAACCCCTGCGTATATCTGCTCCGGTGTCTGGGGCTTCCCTGCGGCCGCAGCGAGAAAGGCAAGCACCGCAAACTCCTTGGCGGAAAGGGCTATCCGTTCGCCTTCCTTCTTTAGAATACAGACATCAAAGTCGAGAGTATACAGACCGAAGCGGAATATATTCGTTTCGGCTTTTCCCGCCGGTTCCTGAATCCGCCGGAGCATCGCCCTGACCCGGGCAACCAGTACCCGGGGAGAAAAAGGCTTGGTAACAAATTCATCCGCGCCGTAACCGAGTCCTGCAATAATATCCTCGTCGGCAGTACGGGCGGAAACGATAAGCACCGGAGTGTCGGCGCTCCGTCGGTATCGATGGAGGAATTCAAAACCGTCTATCCCCGGAAGGTTTATATCCAGAATGATGAGATCCGGCTTCTCCGATTCGAGGAGGGTAAAAGCGAGTTCTGCGCTTTCCGCCTTGGTGACGGTCAAACCCTCCTTTACCAGATACAGTTCCATCAGATCTGCGAGTTCCTGTACGTCTTCAATTATCAGTATACGTGCTTTCATATCAACTATATAGAAGCATACTGTAGAAAGGGGAGAAAAGATATCCATGGAGCCGAATATAACAAAAAATTATAAACCCTTCATATGCTGTTTATGTCCTGCATTTTGTATCCGCAGTATAGTTTTGATATGAAACGATATAAACCTTTTGTATGTGTGCTGGTCTTCGGCATCCTGCTGTCCGCCGGGTTTGCAGAGACGGCAACTGAAACAGTACTTGATCTTGATACGGCGGTAGCGCTTGCTCTGGAGCAGAACCTCAGTCTGGGCAGATCAAAACGGGAACTGGAACAGAAGAAGCTCTCCTCCGTCAGATCCTGGAACTCGCTTATCCCTTCTATTGGGGCTTCCGCTTCCGTCAGCCGGGCAACGGATATTACCGGGAACATCATTCCTTCCCAGGATGAATGGAAACCAGCTCTGTCCCTCTCGGCATCCTTCACACTGCCAACGTCGATTTTCGCTGATATCGAAAGCGCCCGGCTCGAATATGAGGCGGGACAGATAAGCTACGACACAGCCGCAAGAACGCTGGAGCTCCAGGTGCGGAAGGCGTTTTATCAACTCCTCGTGCTGAACGAGAATATTGCGCTGACCCAACAGAGCATCGAGACCGCGCAAGGGCGCTACGATGAAGCCGCCGCAAAAAGGCGGGTCGGACAGGCGTCAAACCTGGAAGAGCTTTCCGCCAAAGTGGATCTGGAAAACCTCAAGCCCACCCTACGCAGCGCTCAAGGCGCTTATGATACTACGCTGGACTCGTTCCGTCAGATCCTCGGTATATCCCTGGATGAGGATGTCCGCATATCCGGGAATCTCGCAAGCGCCGTGGGAATCGTCGAATCGGAGAACATGGAATCACTCACCGAACGTTCACTCGGAGAAGCTTCCGCCGTATTGAGCGCGAGAAAGGATCTTGAGATTGCAGAGTCACGGCTCAAGGGCGCAAAAAGTTCTCTGGTAATCCCCTCGCTCAGCGTGTCATGGAATACGTCGCCGCTGTATGCAAACAGCGCATGGTCTGACACGGGAGGGTTTACGGCAAAGCTCTCGTTCAGCCTTGATAAGCTGCTGCCCTGGTCATCCGCGCAGACACAGATAGAGAGCCTCAGCCTGAGCCTTGCGTCCAGTCAAAGCGCACTGCTCGAAAAACAGATAACTTCGGAACTGAACATACGGCAGTACCAGCGTACCATCGAAGAATCGCTGGAATCCATAGACGCCCTCAGACTGAATGCAGAACTGGCGGAACAGAATTATGGGATGTACGAACAATCCTATCGGCAGGGAACAGCGGACTATCAGAGCCTGAGAACTGCAGGGGACAGTCTCCAGACAGCCCGGAACAAGGTGCTGCAGGAGTTCTACACCCTTCTTACAACGGTACTTGACCTCGAAGCGGAACTGAATATTCCCTTCGGGACACTCATGGATATATAAACTGTTTTGCAACAGATCATTTTTGGAGGTATAAAATGAAGAAGAAGATTCTCTTTTCGGTATGTATTGTTGCAGCCGCTGCGGCTCTGGTTATAGCGCCCTCGCTCTTTGCGGGGAGCAGTACTCAGGCGGCAGTTCCGAGAGGCCGTCCTCCGGTGAACACTGCTGAGTCCGTTTTTTCTGTCCGTATTGGAGCCGCAGAAAAAGCCTCCCTCAGGGCATATATCGAGGTAAACGGCGATATCGTCACAGACAAGCAGGTAAGCGTTGTCCCCGATGCGGCGGGCAAGCTGGTTTCGCTTAACATCGCAGTCGGTTCGGTAGTCACAAAAGGACAGTTGCTGGGCGAGGTAGATCCCTCAAAGCCCGGGGTGAGCTATTCCCTCAGTCCCATATACGCTCCCCTATCCGGCACGGTTACCGCTGTGCCCCTTGCGGTGGGGTCTACGGTGACAGCAGCGTCGGAGATCGCAGTGGTTTCAGTTATGAAGAACCTCGAAATCACCGCCATGATCCCTGAGCGGGAGGTGGGACAGCTCAAGGCAGGGTTGACGGCGGAAGTACGGCTTGCGGCCTTTCCCGGCGAAACATTCGCCGCCGCCGTAACCAGGGTCTCTCCGGTGGTGGATCAGAATTCCCGGGCAAAGAAAATCGTACTGAGCTTTAACCGGGAGGACAGCAGGATCAATGCAGGTATGTTCGCCCAGATAAAACTGAACACCCGAACCTATGCAGACAGGATAACCGTCCCCTCAGACTCAATAGTCGAACTCCGGGGAAACACCTATGTATATGTCTTTGACGGAATCGACACGGTTACACTCAGAGAAATAGCCGTCGGCGTTACCGTAGACGACGTGTCCGAGATAACGGAAGGGCTTTCCGAAGGGGAGGTCATCATCACCCAGGGACAGCAGTTTTTGTCCAATAACGCCA
>JAITWB010000084.1 GCA_031285525.1 Spirochaetaceae bacterium | reverse complement strand
ATTTACTCAAAATCCAGGGTTACTCAAGCATCTCGTGTCAGAGTTGCTTAATATACGGCTTGAAAGTATTAAGGATCTTAAAGTTACCAACCCGGAAATGACGCCTGATGTGATAGGAGAGAAGTTTTGCCGTCTTGATATCAACATGATAGTAGATGAGCAGTTAGTGAATCTGGAAATCCAGGTAGCTGATGAGGGTGATTATCCAGAACGGACGCTGTATTACTGGAGCCGTGATTATTCATCGGCGTTGAAGGAAGGAGATAATTATTATGAATTACCTCGAACGGTACATATCAGCATAGTGGATTTTCCGATGTTTGACTGTGATGAATACCATTCGGAGTTTCGCCCCCTTGAGGTGAGCCGTCATACACAATTGACGGATAGAATGAGTTTGCACTATTTTGAGTTGCCGAAAGTTCCTAAAGGAACAGATACAGAAGATGAATTGAGATTGTGGCTGACCCTGTTTGATGCCGAAACGGAAGAGGAGTTGTCAAAATTAGAGCATATGGAGGTATCTGTTATGAGTGAAGTAATAGAAGCGTATCGGCAGGTAACCGCAACAGATGAGTTTAAAGAGATGGAACGGCTTCGCTCTCGTGCTCGCCACAATGAAGCTTCAGCGCTGCACCATGCTCGTAAAGAAGGCATAAAAGAAGGTATAATTGTGACTGCTCGAAAATTAAAAGCCATGGGTCTTTCTGTGACACAGATATCCGAAGGTACAGGTTTATCGAACGAGATAATACTTTCTTTGTAAAGAGTGTACAAGGGTTTCCTGAATACCCGCTTATCCAAATGGACACGCTGGTGGCAGCCCATGGAGGGTTTATGGTTTGCGCTTTGTAGACTGCGGTTGTCTTTTGGGAGACGGTTGCGGTCTACATTTTTTTTAAAGAGGAAAGAGGAGGGAGAAAAGAGGTTAGAAGTGAGGACTTATTTTGGTTTGCAAAAAAATGAAAAATAGGATAAAATGAAGAACAAGAGGTGAATATGACAGAAGTTATGATACCAGTATCAGACAGCATATTAACTTCCCTCAATATGAGGGTTGCGGAAATAGCATTTTCCATGCGCAAGGATTTTGCTTTAAAATCTTTCCATGAGGGGAGACTTACTCTTGCCCAAAGTGCTGATTTTTGCGGTATGAACATATATGATTTTATTTCGCTTATTTCACAGGCTGGTATGTCTGTTATTGATTACAGTATTGAAGATATAGACCAAGAGTTGGAGCAATTACATGCTCATTGTTAGCGATGCATCGCCTCTTATCGCATTGGCGGCATGTGATAAGCTCAATGTACTTAATGAGTTATTCGACCGAGTTTGTATTCCTCAAGCTGTTTTTGATGAGTTAGCTGTTCCTAATAAACCTTTCGCAGAAAATATCATAACATGGACGAAAGACAAAGTCGTTCCTGCACAGAATCGTACCGCCATAACCGCTTTATCACTGAGTCTTGATCCTGGTGAATCTGAGGCTATTTCGCTCTATTGGGAAATTTCTGCTGATTTTCTATTGATTGACGAAAAAAGGGGACGGACAATAGCTCATAGAAATGGCATACAAACTATTGGAACAGTAGGTGTTCTGTTGTTTGCAAAACAACAAGGGCTTATTCCCTCGGTAAAACCCTTGTTACAAACACTGACACATAACGGTTTTCGTATTTCAGATGTTCTCTATCAGCAAATTCTAAAAAGAGCCGAAGAAGAATGAATTTCCACTATCCAAATGGACGCGCCGGTGGTAGCCCATGGAAGGTTTATTGTTTGCGCTTTGTAGACTGCGGTTGTCTTTTGGGAGACGGTTGCGGTCTACATTTTTTAAAGGGAAAAGAAAGATGAACGGCTATGAGGAACAAGCGTGTTCTTTGCTACTTGCTCACTGTTCTTTGTTCTTGTTATACTTTCCCACATGAAACATATTTTATTATTTGTACTATTCTTGATTGCGGCTTTCTGCGTTGCCGCTGGTGTCATGGTTCCCTTTGCGGGCAGTTTCGGGGAGCTTTTCCAATGGATAGGATCGGCTGATGCCCTGACTGTGGTCATCCTGTGGGGGCTTGGGTTTTCGGCGGCCTCTTTTTTCTTCGGGATGTTTACCGGGGACTATTCCTGGGTGGATCGTATTTGGAGCGTTCTTCCTGTGGCTTTTGTCTGGTACTATGCGGCGCGGGGAGGCTTTTCGCTGCCTTTGATTATCACCGCTCTACTGGTGACCGTTTGGGGAACCAGGCTTACCTGGAATTTCTCGATAAAGGGGGGGTATACCGGGGCTGAGGATTACCGTTGGAGTATTCTTCGGGGACGGATAACCAATCCCATTCTCTGGCAGCTGTTCAATCTGCTCTTTATCGCATTTTTCCAGATAGGGTTGTTTGTGCTGTTTACTTACCCTGTTATGTATATTGCCAGTTTCGCTTCGGCAGGGATGCCTTCTCTGTTTATCCCCGCTGCAATGCTGGCTGCTATTTGTATTACCGTTGAAACCATTGCGGATAACCAGCAGCGGCGGTTTCAGACGGCGAAGCATGGGCCTAAAGATACGCTTCCTGAGCAGGACCGGGAAGATGCGGCTCGGGGCTTTCTGACTCGGGGGCTCTTTGGTGTGAGCCGTCATCCCAACTATTTTGGTGAACTGGGATTCTGGTGGTCGGTGTGGCTCATGGCTCTTTCCTTTAGCGGTGATCTGCTGGGAAGCGGCGTTTTCGGTCCCCTGGCTCTGACGGCGCTGTTCATCGGTTCCACTGTCTTTACAGAATCTTTGAGCTCCGCCAAGTATCCCGCTTATAAGGAGTATCAGAAGACAGTGAGTCCTATTGTTCCGTGGTTTGCGAAGAAAGGGTAGGTTCAAGAGAGAAGGGAGAAAAGAGAAGGTAGGAAAGATTGATGAAAAAAGCCCATTGCAAGGATGTTCCTGCAATGGGCTTTT
>JAITWB010000066.1 GCA_031285525.1 Spirochaetaceae bacterium | reverse complement strand
AATCCGCCCTGTTCCGCAGTGTACCGACGCTGTTTGTCAGTAATACCTATCCTGTCCATACCTCTGTTGCCACCGGGGTGCATCCGAATACCCATAAGCTGATTGCCAATACCGAGCCTGCGCCGGTAGCGGATCAGGTGTGGATTTCGGAGGAGAAGTACATTAAGGCGCAGACGGTTTGGCAGGCGGCAAAGGAGCGGGGCATTGAGACGGCATCGGTGTTCTGGCCGGTGACGGCAGGTTCCAGGTCTATCCGCTGGAATATACCGGAGGTGTTGGCGCGTCCGGGGAAGAGTCAGCTTCTTACCAGTCTTAAAGCGGGGAGTCCGCTGTTGCAGTTACGGCTGTTCCTGCGACACCGGAAACTGTTGAGGGGGACGAAGCAGCCCAATTTGGACAACTTTGCTACGGCTTGTATGGTTGATATCCTGAAGGAACATAAGCCTGGTCTTGCCCTCATTCACCTGACCGCCTTTGACGCGCTCTGTCATGCCCACGGTAAGGGCAGTCAGGAATTGGAGGCCGCCCGGGAAGCGTTGGAGAGGAATTTAAACGCCCTCCTGAATGCTGCCGGGGAACGGGATGTGCTTATCTTTTCAGATCATAGTCAGATTAATGTCCATACGGTGGTAGTCATAAACCGTTATATAGAGGACGGTTATGTTGAATGCTGTGGCGGTTCCGCTTTTTATCACCTTGACGGTGTCCCTTCCGGCAGTACCGAAAAAGAACGAGGAGCAAAGGCGAAAGCGGTTATTGAACAGACTCCGGGATTCAGACGGTTTCTGACGGATGAGGAGATGGAGATTTCCGGCTACGGTCATGCGGCGTTCGGCTTTTGCGCAGAGGCAGGGTATTGTTACGAAACCCACGAGAAGGCGGAGAAGGCGAACCATGGCTATCCGCCGGATATGCCGAATTATCAGGTCTTCTATATGGCAAAGGGCTTTGGACTTCCTCCAGGTGAACACAGCGGCGGCAGTCTTTTGGATATCGCAGGTTTAGTTATGCGCAGAATGGCGCAGCGTCGTTCGACGCCGATGCACAATACATAGGGGTACAATAAGGAGAATCCATTCATGAAGACGAATAAACTGACACGGGACGAAAGAAGCTGGGTTATGTACGACTGGGCGAATTCCGTCTATGCAACGATTATGATGGCGGTTATTTTCCCGATCTATTTTTCCGGCGTTGCAGGCGATGCCGGGCAGCCGGGTGACTACTGGTGGGGTATGGCAACATCAGCGGCAATGGTGATTGTGGCGGTGCTTGCGCCTATCGCAGGGGCTTTTTCAGATTTTTTAGGTTATAGGAAGAAAATTTTTATAGCCTTTTTCGGTCTTGGCATTGTGTTTACGCTTATAAGCGCTATCAGCAATAACTGGATGATACTGCTGTTGGGCTATGCGGTTTCCCATGTCGGATTCTCCGGCAGTTGTTTGATATACGACAGCTTCCTTCCCGACGTTACCACTTCTGAGCGGATGGATAAGGTTTCCGGATATGGCTTCGCCTTCGGTTATATCGGGGGCAGCACCATACCGTTTCTGATCAGCATAGGGCTCATTCTTTTTAACGAACCCCTTGGGATTACCGTAACGGCTGCTACGAAAATCGCCGTTTTTATTACCGCATTGTGGTGGGGCTTGTTCACGATTCCCTTTCTCAAGAATGTCCGCCAGCGCAACGGCGTTGCAAAGCCGAAGGAGCATTCCGTTACCGCTGCTGCCTGGGCTTCTATTATCGCTACAGCAAAAAAGATTTTCAAAGACAAGAAGATGCTGTTCTTCATGGTTGCGTACTTCTTCTACATAGACGGCGTGGGAACGGTCATCACCATGTCCACCGCCTACGGCGACACTCTTGGCTTGAACAGCACCAGCATGATCCTCGCTCTGTTGGTGACCCAGCTCGTTGCCTTCCCCTGTTCGATCCTGTTTTCAACCTTAACCCGTAAGTTCGGCTCTCTCAACATGATACGAGCCGCAGTGAGCATGTACGTGTTGATCTGCATTGTCGGCTTTGTCATGGGTTTCGGACTGGAGGAAGGATTCTTCGGCGTAGACCGGGCGGTTATCCTCTTCTGGATTCTTGCAGTCATGGTCGGCACGGTACAGGGGGGCATTCAGGCGACATCCCGTTCGTATTTCGCAAAAATGGTTCCCCCGGACAACTCCGGCGAGTTCTTCGGTTTCTTCGATATCTTCGGCAAGTTCGCCGCCGTACTGGGACCCTTCCTGTATGCGGTAACAAAGGATATAACCGGACGCAGTTCCCTTTCGATACTGTCGCTTATTCTGTTGTTTGCAGTGGGGCTGGTACTGCTAATGGCGGGGAGGAAGCATTTTAAGTAAAAGAGGAAAGGGGGATTGCAGTTATCAGATTCCACAAACTGTCAATTCCCCGTCCTAAACTCTGTTGTTCATATAACATTTCCGTTTTTGAACACTTTTTCTTTATTCCTCTTTGAAGATATTCGACTACCCCGACTAATTCATTTGCATAATCAATTTCAATTTCACTTTTATTGTAGCGAGGGTTTAATATCCGATTCTAATACGCTGTTTTTGACCGATTTACCCGGTATATTTGCTTTAAGTTGTATCCAAGCGACAGCAATCACCACCAGTAAATGAGCTACTCCGCAAAGCTGATGCCGAGTTTGTACTCTAAATCCAATAGCTGTGAATGATAGTTATACCGTTCTCTCAGCGTTTGGTATCTCACCGACTCTAAAGATTCTTCGGCGTCGATCACATCCTGATACTGGATCTCCCCCCGCTGCCAGGCGGCGTAGTTGAGATTGTAGTTCCGCTCTGCAACTGCTTCGTTCAGGGTCAGGGCTGCAATAGATGCGGCGTAATTGTTGATCTTCAGGACGCTGATGGCAATATCATCCCGTGCGGCATCCAGAGCCTGGATCAATTCCAATTCCCGCTGTTCGATCTGCTTTTCTAACCTTTGAATGGGGGCGTTGTTTTTTGTTCCCGGAATAAAAGAGTCCAGGGGAATGCTTACCGAAAGCCGGAGCGCTCCTGAGTCGGAAAGGGCGGGGGCGTTAAAGACATTGCCGAAATCTATTCCGTAGCTCGCCGAAAAGGTCGGGGTATAGGTGGTGATA
>JAITWB010000222.1 GCA_031285525.1 Spirochaetaceae bacterium | reverse complement strand
CATTCTGTTCTTGTATATACTGGCGATCCGTGACTTTACCGCTTCCAGAATAGCCATGAACGCACAGACTACATCCATCAGATTGCCCTTACGAACGATAAGGTCGGTAAAAAAACATTCTCCCCGATCCTCGAAGAATTCATTCATCAAGGTGATCTTTTCACCCACCGATATCTCTTCATACATATCCAGTATGCGCTCGGAAGAGTAGTTCGAAACCAGGGTCGAGAAGGTCTTGAGCAGATCCCAGGTGGTTATCTGTTCCCAGAGCTCTTCCTCGCCGAAGGGAAGGGAACGCTGAATCTTCTTGCGTTCAAAGACCCATTCGGTCTCATCCTCTTTTTGCGTCATAAGCTCGGAGAGCTTCTTGAATTTCTGATATTCGATGAGCTTATCCACCAGCTCCTGCCGGGGATCGTCTATGTCCTCATCCTCAAGATTCACCTCCACAGGAAGGAGCATCCGGGATTTGATGTACAGCAGGGTCGCAGCCAGGGAATAAAAATCGGTCAGGTTTCCCAGATCCGTGGTCACCGCATAGTCAAGATATTCGAGATACTGCTCGGTTATAACCGCTACGGGAATATCATAGATATTCACCTCATTCTTTTTGATGAGAAAGAGGAGCAGATCCAGAGGACCTTCAAAGTCATTTATCCTGAATGTGGTTCCTTCCTGAGGAGCTCCTTCTTGAGGAAGACCTCCCTCAAGGGGTAGTGTTTCCGTTTCCATACGAACTCCTTGATCGGGCAGCCGTCTCAATATGCTGCGGTATGTTTCTCCAGTTACAGGTTCGGCACATTCAGGAAGAATCTCAAGCATGGGAACCAGAACAAATTGCCTTTCCTTCAAATACTCGTGGGGAATCTGCAAATCCTTCTCACAAACGACCTTATCCCCAAACAGTTCGATATCTATATCCAGGGTACGCTCACCCTTTACCCGTTCCCTCTCGCGATCACGGCCGAATTCCGCTTCTATCCCCTGAATTGCCGCAAGAAGCTCATGGGGAGTACCCCGGTACGTTCCGGCAACAACCATGTTATAGAAGTCCGGCTGATCCGTAACATACATCGCTTTTGTACGGTACACGGAAGAGACCTTCATACGTGAAAGTATTCCCCCAAGCCGTTCCGCCGCCGCTTTGAGTATCTCCTGAGGAGGCAGAAACAAGTTCTGCGGCAGAAGCACGTTCTGCACCGGTGCCTGCAAGTCCCCCTCGGTACCGCTGTTCAGAGCCCGGTTTGAACCGAGCCCCAGAACAACCAGCGAAGGCACAGCCGTGGACGCAGAAGCATCCACGAAACCCTCTGCATCCCCAGACATACTATCAGAAGAGCTCATCCGGCGGTTCATCTCCCACATCGGCAGCTTTGGACGGCTTTTGCGCCACCGGCTTTCCTACGCTGATCTTGCCAGCGCTTCCTGCGCTGCTTCCAGCAACAGCACTTCCAGCGCCATCCTCAGATGTGACTTCTTTCACAGAAGCCGCTTCCTTCGCAGGGGCGCTCTTCTTCACCCCGCCGGTTCCAGCGGCAACCCCTTTGGGAGCCTGGGCGGCAGCACGTTCGCTCTTGCGGAGCTCCTGTCCCGGGAAGAGCTTTGCACGGATCTTCTGTTCAATATCCGCAGTAAAATCGGGATGTTCCAGCAGATAGGTGATGGAGTTCTCCCTACCCTGTCCGACCTTTTCCTCTCCCGCTGAATACCAGGCGCCCTTTTTGTCGATAAAGCCATGGCGTACCGCAGAATCCAGCATACTTGCCACCGAGGAAACCCCTTTTCCGAACATGATGTCCAGTTCAGCCTTTCTGAAAGGGGGAGCAACCTTATTCTTCACTACCTTTACACGAACCCGGTTACCGACGGCATCCTCTTCGCCTTTGTTGTCGATACTCTCAATGCGCCGAATCTCAAGACGGACCGAAGCATAGAACTTGAGGGCATTTCCTCCGGTGGTTGTTTCGGGGTTACCGAACATGACACCTATCTTCATACGTATCTGGTTGATAAAGACCAGCAGGGTTCTTGACTTGCCGATTATGGCGGTAAGCTTGCGCAGTGCCTGGCTCATGAGCCGGGCCTGGAGTCCCATATGGCTGTCACCCATATCCCCGGCGATCTCCGCCTGAGGGGTAAGAGCCGCCACCGAGTCCACAACGATGATGTCCACCGCCCCGGAACGGACGAGACTTTCTGCTATTTCCAGCGCCTGTTCACCCGTGTCGGGCTGAGACACCCAGAGTTCGTCGATATTAACGCCGAGGTTTTTCGCATACACCGGATCCAGCGCATGTTCCGCATCGATAAATGCCGCTATGCCCCCCAGCCGCTGCGCCTCCGCAATAGCATGAAGCGCAATAGTTGTCTTACCCGAAGATTCAGGGCCGAACATCTCGATGATCCGTCCCCGGGGATAGCCGCCTATTCCAAGGGCTTCATCCAGCAGGATAGAACCGGACGGTATGACATCCACACCGGCTGCGTCGGTTCTGGTTCCCAGTTTCATGAGAGAGCCCTGCCCGAACTGCTTTTCGATCTGTAATCGGGCAACCTCAAGGGCCTTCAGTTTCTCTGAAGCATCCGCATCGGGATTAATTTCTGTAATCACTTTTGCCACCTTTCCCTCCCATTATCTATATTGGCGACAGATACCGTTTTTCAGTATTTTTTCGTGATAATTATACAAAAAAACGGAAAAAAAACATAGTAGGGGAAACTGAGACCGTCTCCCATGGTTCGATAGAGTCAATATGCTTACCACTTCTGAGGCTCCCCAGTAGGTTTTATCACGGTGACATCTTCCCCCGAGGGCTCGATAACAAAGAGTCCCTTCGACAGGGCATACCGCTTGGTAGCCGAGCCCATTATCGCTCCTGCAATTGCCCCGAAATACTCCCGATTATCCCCCTTCTCATCGGCATGGATGCGTATCCGTTCCATCCGCTTGAGATGATTATCCACATCCTTCACCCGGAGGGTTGTTTTCACCTCCACCACCATTACCTGTTCTTCGGTTTCCATAAGACCGTCGATTTCCGCATAGATAATCCGCTCCTCATCCTTCAATTTTGCCGGCTCTATTTTCGTGAAGGAGAACCCGAATTCTCTGAACTTACGGGGTAAATCAGGAGTCATGACGTGTTCCATCAAAGAACCCAGTGTATTACCAAACTCTCCAAGCATTTTATTGGCAGTCTTCATGAATTCATCAACGGTTGCGTCTAGATCCTTTTTCGACTGTTCTGCTTCCATTCTCCTTTGTTCTGCCTCCTTTCTCGATTGTTCTTTCCTCCTTTGTTCTGTTTCCTTTCTCGATTGTTCTGCTTCCCGGTGAGCCAGATGAACCTCTTCAGCGAGTTTCTGAACCCGATCCAACCGAGCCTCCAGCTCTTCTCTGCTCGACCTCCTTGCCGGCATTCCTGTTAGCTTCCTGACAGCCAGATTTCTGGCCGCAACCTTTCTTGTTCTTCTTGTACGTATCGCCATTATTTCCTCCTAAATGGTGCGTTGTGCACGTGTGACTATATATATATTCGGGGAAGAGTCGTGGTTTTCAGTAAAAAGTGAGAAAAAAAGGTAAAAAAAGAGAAAAATGTATGTGTGAAGTCTTATACTCCGTCTTGCTAACTCTCTTTAGAGTATAACATATTTGTATACATTTGAAAAGTTGAGAAGACTTGCGAATTTCAGTATGATAAAAGTACGGAACAACAAAGGAGCATAGTATGTGGATAGTCTACGCAGTTCTTTCGGCAGTTTTTGCGAGTCTGACCTCGATTCTTGCGAAGATCGGCATCGATGGAGTTAATTCCAATTTGGCTACGGCGATCCGCACCGGGGTGGTACTGGTTCTGGCGTGGGGAATAGTGTTCTTCACCGGAGCCCAGCAGGGGATTCAGGAGATAACGAAACGGAGTATGCTCTTTCTCGTGCTGTCCGGCATTGCGACAGGTCTTTCCTGGCTCTGTTACTATAAGGCGATCCAGCTCGACGGGGTTTCACGGGTTGTTCCTATCGACAAGTTCAGCATCGTTCTGACCCTCATTCTGGCGACGGTTTTTCTCAGAGAGCAAATGACGGTAAAGACGATTATAGGGGCGGTGTTGATTACGGCGGGGACGGTTACGATGATACTGTAACGAGGGAGAAAGGAGCAGAGAGCAGGTAAAAAAGCTTGAACACACATGGTATTCCTTCATTACCGCAGATGCAAGAATCAAACTAAAACGCCTCTATCCTCAAATTGTTTGACTCTTTGATGGATGGAACACTAGTCTCTGCTCCCCGATCTTTTCAAGCAGCCCTGATTTATGATAAACTAAAGGGCAGATAGAGGCGGAATAAATGGCGAAATATATTTTCATAACCGGCGGTGTGGCTTCCTCCCTTGGAAAGGGAATTGCTGCCGCCTCCTTGGGTTTGCTGCTCAAGGAACGGGGATTTCGGGTGGTAAACCAGAAATTCGACCCTTACCTGAATATAGATCCCGGCAATATGAACCCTTTTCAGCACGGGGAAGTTTTTGTCACCGAAGACGGCGCTGCCGCAGACCTGGATCTGGGGCACTACGAACGTTTTACCGATGAAAGCACCACCCAAAACAGTAATACCACAGCGGGACGGGTCTATCTGTCGGTTCTCGAACGGGAACGCAAGGGCGGATACGACGGCGGTACGGTTCAGGTGATTCCCAGCATCACCGATGAAATACGGAATCGTATTATGCAGCCTTCCCGGGAAACCGATGCGGAGATCATCATAACCGAAATAGGCGGAACAGTAGGAGACATCGAATCCCTCCCTTTTATAGAAGCGATTCTGCAGACCCGAAATACCGTGGGAAGCGAAAACTGCGCCTTCATACATTTGACTTTGGTGCCCTATCTCAAAAATGCAGGGGAGCTTAAAACCAAGCCGACCCAGCACAGCGTAAAAGAGATTCAGGGACTCGGGATTCAGCCGGATATAGTCATGATACGCAGCCAATTGCCTCTGGATTCTCACTCGAAGGACAAAATAGCCCTCTACTGCAATATTCCGTCTGATGCGGTTATCCAGAACCTCGACGCAAAATCCATTTACGAAGTACCGCTCATGATGGAAAAAGAAGGGCTCGGCAGGATCGTCTGCCGGGTACTGGCACTGCCCGACAAAGAGCCGGACCTTTCCGGCTGGCAGGAGATAGTTCGCCGATTCCATAATCCTCAAAAAGAAGTCAAAATCGCATTGGTCGGACACTTTGTTGAACTGCCGGATGCTTACCGTTCTGTTATCGAAAGCCTGACTCACGGGGGAATCACAAACTGCACGCGAGTCACTATCGATTATGTGGACTCCACTGAACTCACCGACTATGCAGCCGCTTCGGCGCGTCTTTCCGGCTGTAACGGGGTTATCATCCCCGGCGGTTCCAGCAATAAGGGTATCGAGGAACTGCTCTTCGCTATCCGGTATGCACGGGAACAGCAGATTCCCTATTTCGGGATATGCCTTGGTATGCAGGCGGCGGCGGTAGAATATGCCCGGAATGTGTTGGGTCTCGAAGGAGCAAACACCACAGAGGCGGATAACAAGACTTCCCGTCCGGTTGTCGCTCTGCTGCCGAACAGAGATAAGAGTTATCCCCGGGTCGGCAAATACGACTGCGCCCTTGTCCCGGGCAGTCTCATCGAGAAAACCTATGGTACCGCAAGCATCTCGGAGCGTCACCGGCACTGTTACGGGTTCAACAACGAGTACTCCGAAGTGTTTACGAAAAGCGCCTTCAAGCCCGTCGGAATCTGTCCAGAGGATAATCTGGTAGAGGCGATGGAACTTGAGGGGCATCCCTGGATGGTCTGTGTTCAGTTTCGTCCGGAATTTAAATCCCGTCCCAACAGGGCTCATCCCCTGTTTCGGGACTTTATCGCCGCAGCTGCCGCTCACGGAGCTGAGGTATAACCTATTAGCAGGAGGCTGCGGAGATGTCCGCAGAGAAAACCTTGATCGAAGAAAAAGTTATTGTGCTTGATTTTGGAGGGCATCACAGCCAGACCGTCGCACGGCGTATCCGTGATACCCATGTCTATTGTGAAATCCTTCCCTACGATGTGGAGATCTCACGTCTCTGTTCTCCCGACGTAGCGGGCATTGTGCTTGCCGGAGACACAGCGAACCCCGATCCCTCATGGAAGCCCAGCTCTTTGCCCGCAGGAATTCCCATCATAGAAGTGGGTAATGCCATGCCCGAAGACGCCAAGCTTAAGAAGTTCCTCTTTACTGACTGCCAGTGTGAGGGAAATTGGAAGATGGATCGCTTCGCAGAGAGTCTCATCAAAGAGATCCGGGCGAAGGTGGGGAACAAAAAGGTACTCTCCGCACTGTCCGGCGGGGTCGATTCCTCGGTAGCTTCGGTGCTGGTCCACAAGGCTATCGGCGATCAGCTCACCTGTATCTTCGTCGATCACGGGCTGCTGCGCAAAAACGAAGCCCGGGACGTGATGCACTTTTACAAAGAAAGCCTGGGGCTCAAGATAATCATGGTAGACGCTTCGGAGCGCTTCCTGTCAAAACTCGCAGGAGTGACCGAACCGGAGCGGAAACGGAAGATCATCGGCGAGGAGTTTATCCGGGTGTTCGAGGAAGAAGCCCGCAAAATAGGCGCCGTTGACTACCTCGTGCAGGGAACCATCTATCCCGACGTGATCGAATCGGGTTCGAAAAAATCGGCGGTTATAAAAAGCCACCACAACGTGGGCGGTCTGCCGGAG
>JAITWB010000158.1 GCA_031285525.1 Spirochaetaceae bacterium | reverse complement strand
CTGGGACCGTAGCCGCCGGGTCTGTTCCCCTGATATCCGCCGCCGCCCTGTCCGGATCCGCCCGGTCTGGGACCGTAGCCGCCGGGTCTATTACCCTGATATCCGCCGCCGCCCTGTCCGGGTCCGCCAGGTCTATTGCCCTGATATCCGCCGCCGCCTTGATAACCGCCGCCCTGTCCGGGTCCGCCGGGTCTGTTGCCCTGGTATCCGCCGCCGCCTTGGTAACCGCCGCCCTGCCCGGGTCCGCCGGGTCTATTGCCCTGGTATCCGCCGCCGCTGCGGCCGTCACGCTCCCTGTTCTGGAAGCCTTCACGAGCCTGAGCTCCGGTAAAACCGCCATCCCGTCTGCCGCCGCCGGCACCATTGCCGCCTCGGTTATTCGGGTTTTGAGGTCTACCTTCGCCGCGCTTCGGGCGATCAGCAAGGTTACCCTGCTTAATATTGGGACGGGGAGGACTCAGTTCGAATGAGGTAACAGGACGCACCGGTTTCTCAGGAGCGGCTCCGGAAGAAGCCTCACCTGAAGGTGTGGCATCTTTAGATGCCGGGGCTGCCTTGGGAGCTTCCGCTTTTTCAGCGGGAACTTCCCGGGGACGGTCCGCTTTCGGTGACTCCGATCTGGGAGCTTCCTGTTTGGGAGACTCCGCCTTCGGGGGCGCCGACGGACGGGGGGCTTGAGGTTCAGCTGCTTTAACAGTGACTTTCTTTGCGGGTGCCTCTGCAGGAGGGGGAGTCGGCTTTTTCTTCACCACCACCACCTTCTTTTTTTCATGCCCCTCTGCAGGAGCATTCTCCTGAGAAGCTGCCGGTTCACGAACCGCAGAATCACCTTCGGTTTTCCACTGCTTATTGAGTATAACCTTTGGTTTTTTGTCTAAATCTTCAGCCATATGTACCCTATTCTTCGTCCTCATATTCAAAACTGAGACCAATACCACAATTCGGACACGTTGTCATATCGATCGTAATCTTCGCACCGCACTCGGGACACTCGTACTCTTCATCCTGCTCATCAGCTTCCTGTCCCTGAGCTTCCTCTCCATCACCGCTGTCTTCTTCGGCTTCAACGATTTCAATAGAATCTTCTATTAATGATGACAGCAAGTCAATATCTTCTTTACTCAGCCCTTCATAACCCGCAAGGGTTTCCGGTGAAACGGCGAGGTAATCTTCGATAAATTCAATCCCGTTTGCCATAAGGATATCGATAATCCGCTGATCCATTCCGGAAAGCTCGGACACCCGGGCAATCTCGTCGTATTCCTCTTCCCCATTACCGCTAAAGAGCTCATTCGCTGCCTCTTTGGCGCTTGCAGAAGGATCAATTCCGTCATACTGATCGTCAGTCTTAACATCGATATTCCAGTCAACCAGACGGTTAGCAAGACGGACATTGAGCCCCTGCTTACCGATAGCGAGGGAGAACTGGGAGTCCGCCACTACAGCGAGAGCCTGCCGCTTCACCTCGTCCAGAATGACCACACTGCTGACTTCCGCCGGAGCAAGAGCATTCTTGATAAACACCCTCGGATCCGGATCGAACTTAAGGACATCGATCTTCTCGCCCTCAAGTTCACGGATAACAGCCTGAATACGCACACCCTTGAGACCCACACAGGCGCCCACCGGATCTACATCGTCCCGGTTGGACGAAACGGCGATCTTTGTCCTATACCCCGGCTCCCTAACGATATTGTGTATCTCCACGGTTTTGTCGTAGATCTCCGGAACTTCCAGCTCCAGAATACGGCGGACAAACTCAGGATCTGTCCGGGAGAGCACAACCTGCAAGCCCGAAGGATTCTTCTTCGCTTCGGTGATAATCGCCCTGATACGGTCATTCTTATGGTACGTCTCACGGGGAGACTGGTTCTTCCGAGGGAGGATACCCTCAACCTTACCCAGATCGACATAGATATTGCCGTTCCGCTCCCGCTGATAATAACCAATGATAACCTCTCCGACCTTGTCTTTATACTCGGAGTAAAGGCTATCCTTCTGTATATCCCTAATGGACTGATGGGCGGTCTGTTTGCCGCTCTGTATCGATATCCGGTCAAAGTCCTTCGGATCGATCTCGATCAAAAGCTCATCGTTGAGCTCACACTCAGGGTCGAGTTCAAGCGCTTCTTCGAGTTCGATCTCCGCAACCGGATCCCACACACCATCGACTATCTTCTTTCTGGCATAGATAGTCACATCACTATTATCTTCGGCAACTTTCACCACCGCATTGTCGCTGGTGCCGAACTTCCGCTTATATGCCGCAATCAATGTATTTTCAATTGTACGAACAACAAGCTCTTCCGATATTCCTTTTTCCTGGGAAAGCTGTCGTATCGCTTCAGCCATTTCAGACATGAAAAGCCCCCTTGTTATATATTATATAATTTGGCTTTTGCCACGCACGAGAGAGGAACAGTGAGAGATTCAGGAATCTGCTGCTCCGGTGAGGTAACTTCAAGGATAACCTCATTTTCATCCGCCCTGCAGAGTTTTCCCGACACCCAATCTGTCTTCCTGGTGTCCCATACGCTTATATACCGTCCAATGAAAAAAGGGAACTCCGCCCCGTTTTTTATCTTCCGTCCGGTTCCCGGGGAGGATACTTCCATATAGACATCCTGTGACTGCATAAGAGCTTCCAGCCTGGTAAGCAGTGTCCGGTGCACCTTTGAACAGTCGGCAATTCCGATATGCTCCGGGCCGGTTATGACCACTTTTACCTGCAACTGTCCCGCCTGCTTAAACACCTGTAAATCCACCAATGAAAACCCGAGACCCTCCACAAGGGGGCGGCATTCCGCATAGTAGGGTGTTTTTTCAAGAGAGATATAGTCCACTTTCGCTCCGTATCTGTTCAGAATTACGCTATATGTACCCCTAATCCATGCCCCGCATGAACAGAGATACCCTCCGTATACAAAAAGAGAGTCGTTTGAACGACTCCCGCACAATAAGGATAATAATTGTTCTATAAATACTATATCAATCTGTCTGTTTTTTGTCAATGACGAAAGTATGAAGGCATCTCTACGCATATACAGAACTATTCTTAATTGCTATAATAAGTTATAGTAATATTAATCTTTTAGAAGAGGTACAACAATGCAATTTCAAAATATCAGCAAAAAACACCGTATATTTAATCCGACCATCTCCTTCTATATCGGTTCTTTCGCCTGTATTATCTTCCTGGCTATGTCATTTATCCTAACCATCATCAGTTTCAAGAATTCCCGGGAAGCGTTTTACAATTACAGCGAAAGACTCTGTTTTACCAGCAACGCCCAGGCCTCCTATGTCATCGACGGGGATTTTATCGAACGCTATAGCAGCACCTTAACCGTCGATGACGAGTATAAAGCCTTTGCAGAAAAAATGGACATTTTGGGAAGCCGTATCGGAGCTGCGTATTTTTACATCATGGCAGACACCGGAATTCCCGGAATGCTCACCTATATATACGCTTCCGATGCCATGGAAATGTCAGGACAGAAATACGCCCTGGGGTTCCCTGCATCAACCGTAGACTTTGACGGCTATCAGGACGTGCTCGCCAACGGCACACCCTTTGACAAAGCCAGATACTACAATGCCGATTACGGCGAACTCTATTATGCCTATGCTCCCATTTTTAACTCTCAAGGGAAAGCAATCGCCTTTGTAGGTACCGATATCGACATCACCCCATTAAACCAGGAGTTAATTGCATACCGGACCACCTTTATAACCGTGGTTCTTATCTCTTTTCTGATTTTTCTCGTCATATTACACATTATTTTCCATTATGTCCTCAACATTCCCTTGCATATCATCATCGATTCTGCGCTCAAAATGTCACAGGGCAATATGACCCTGAACATGCCCGAATGGGTTAACAAACGGGATGACGAGGTCGGAAAGGTAGGCAAAGCCTTTGAAAGCGTGGCTAACTCCGTTTTTGGACTACTCAGCGACATTGAACACATAACAAAGGAAGTCCGCCGGGGAAATATTACCGCCCGGGCTCATGCAGCCAATTACGACGGCAGCTACCACAGCATCATCGACGGATTCAACAAAACCATGGATCTGGTCTGCCGGGACTTTAACATACTCCCCGAGGGCATTGCCTTCTTCAATCTGGAACGGCGCGTTCAGTTTTTAAACACCCAAATGGATCGGTTCATGAAGATCCACAAACTGGATATCAGCAGCAACACCATTTTTGAAGAACTCCTGACACTTGACGAGTTATTAATCCTGGGAGACATCATAGACCAAAAGGATACCGCCAGCGAGGATCTATCCATATCGATAGCAAAAAACCTATCCCTGTTAAGCAATTCCGGCGCCCTCTGCTATTACCAGCTTGCCATAGTAAAGACAAACGTCTTTCTTTCAGATGCGAAAACCGAGCATTCCCCATCCGGGGAAAGTTCCCTCATTCTCATGATGACCGATGTCTCAGCCCTGGCAGAAGCAAAAAAGGAAGCGGAGTCCGCAAATAAAGCAAAGGGCGACTTTGTTTCACACATGAGCCATGAAATACGAACCCCCATGAACGCCATAATCGGCATGACCACTTTAGGCACCGATGCGCAGGATATGGAGCGAAAAGACTACTGCTTCGGCAGAATCAAAGAAGCTTCCACCCATCTTTTGGGGGTCATCAATAACATCCTCGATATGTCAAAGATAGATGCAAACAAACTGGAACTCTCCTTCACCGACTTCTCCCTGGAACAGCTCTTTACCCGGCTCTCCTCGGTACTAAGCTATCAGATAGAGGCAAAAGAACTCAACTTCACCCTCTCTACCGCTCCCGATGTCCCTCAGTTCATCAACTCGGATGAACAAAAACTCAGCCAGGTCATAACCAACCTCATAAGCAATGCCGTCAAATTCACGCCAAACGGCGGCGATGTCTCCCTTTTTGTACGAAAACTCAAAACAGAAGCAGGCATACACACTTTACAGTTTGAAGTAAAAGACACCGGCATCGGCATAACAGCGGAACAACAGGAAAAACTATTCAAACCCTTTGAGCAGGCAGACGGAACCATCTCCCGCACATACGGCGGCACCGGGCTCGGTCTCACCATCTCAAAACAGATCGTCGAACTGATGGGAGGCGCCATCAGAATCGAATCTATCCCCCAAAAAGGCACTTCCTTCATCTTCGAAATCCCCGCAGCCGCCGCAAAAACGCAGGACATTCCCGCCGAAACAGCTTCCTTTCAGGAATGGGACTTATCGGGCAAAAAAATACTCATCGCCGAAGACATCGACATAAACCGGGAAATCATCTCCGACCTGCTCGAACCATCCCATATCACGATAACCTTTGCCGAAAACGGCAGGATCGCCACGGAAATTTACACCGCCGCCCCGGAAAATTTCGACATCGTATTCATGGACATCCACATGCCCGAAATGGACGGCTACGATGCAGTGCGGATTATCAGAGCCTTCGAAAAAGAGCAAAACCTCCGGCGCACACCGGTCATCGCAATGACCTCAGATGTATTCCACGAGGATATCGAAAAATGCCTGTCAGCAGGAATGGACGATCATATCGGCAAACCCCTAAACATCGAGGAAATGGTTGCCAAAATCATCAAATACAGCTAAAAACTTTCGGAGTGAATCTGCACATCCTGCAGACATCCCGGCACTTCCTTTTCTATCATAAGGACGGCTTTTTGAAGCACCTTCTCTCCGAACTCCCGTGAATTGGAGACCAAAGCTCCGCCGATATGAGCAAAGCCGAGAGAATCAGCGAGATCCACCTCTGCGGCGGAAATATTGAAGGTACGCCTGAGCTTTTCCCGGAGAGAATGCACAATCCGCCGCTTATCCTTGATAGACGACGACTCCGGGATCTCGATAATACACTGAAGCATTGACACAATCATACTATTTTACTGGAGGGGCGCGAAATACCCCGTTTCTGTGCGGCCGGAACGATTCAACAGATACACTTCCATCTCCACAGGCAAAAAAGCCCGTCCAAAATCCGTAGGCAGACTCGATGTATAAGTGATCCGATAGGAGCCGTTGGGCACACTACGAATATCCGACACTACCGGAGAAAGACCCTCCGGACGGTACACATAATAAGACTTACCGTTTGTCTGACCGCTGAGATAGGAAAGCTCCGGCAGGGCAGACCCTTGAGTCAGATACACGGTACTAAAGATAATGCCGTTATTGTTCAGATATGCCGCCAAATTGGTGAGTCCGTAACGGCTAAAGGCATTTTCTGACAAGGGTCCGGCTGACAAAAAGATAACAGCCCGTTTCTTTTCAGCATGAATCAAATCGTTTGCCGCAAGGCGTACTCCCATATCAAAGGCCCATCGCTCCCCCAGTGGAGAACGGAGGGACGCCGGGTTGAAAGCAGAAAACTGCGCCGGAT
>JAITWB010000148.1 GCA_031285525.1 Spirochaetaceae bacterium | reverse complement strand
CGGCAAAGGCGGTTTGGGACGAATATAAGGCAGCCCATCCTGAAGCAGCGGGGACCGAGAACCCTGCCCGGTATGCTTTGGTAGAAATTGTTAATCTCTATGATGATGGGCTGACCTTTGAGCCGATACACCGGGTTCTCTTTGGGACCAGCAGCGGGGAGCTTGCTCTGTTTTTGCGGGAGCGGCTTGGGGGCAGTGTTCAGGCCGTATCTTCCCCTGAGGAGCTGGAGTCGCTTATTGCGTCAAAGGATGTTCCCGCAGGCGTTGCCCGGTTCGGGTTTGCCGGGACGTCCATCGAAGGTGTATCTGAATATGCGGTGCTTGAGACAGCTGCAGATCGGCTTGCGGTGAGTCTTATTCAGAAGGAACTTGATTTATATTTGGAACAGCATGGGGAAGTGAAAATTGATTATATCCATGGGGCAGATGAAGTATTCCGTCTGAGTACAGAAGCCCATACTGCGGGGGTGTTGCTGCCGCCGGTGGAGAAAAATAGTTTCTTCGATACTATTGCCAACGGCGGCCCCCTCCCCAGGAAGAGTTTTTCCATGGGAGAGGCTTCTGAGAAGCGGTTTTATTTGGAGTGCCGACGCCTTTGAGGTGTTGATTTTTGAAGTGCAGGGACCTCGTCTATGGGATGTTTCTTATACCATAGCCAGGTTCCCAGCATTACCAGTAGTCCTATGGCGATCATACAAAAACACAAGACTTGTCCGGTTGAGATATTGAGAAGCGATTCATTAAAATACGTTGGAGCATCCACGGCAGTAATCCGGTAGCCGATTTCCGCATCGGGTTCGCGGAAGTATTCGATAACGAAACGTACTACTCCATAGCCGATGATGTACATTCCTGAGAGAAAGCCGTCAAAGGGCTTACGCTTTCTTAAGAACCAGAGGAACAGAAACAATACAATCCCTTCAAAAAGAGCCTCGTAGAGCTGGCTTGGATGGCGGGGGAGATTCACCAGCGCCGATCCGGCAGGAAGGGAGAGCCCCGTTTTTTCAATTATATCCTGTACCCAGGGAAGGGAGCGGGAAAATTTCTGGGCCTGGGGAAAAATCATTCCCCAGGGAACCGTTGTTACCCGTCCGAAGAGTTCTCCGTTGAGAAAGTTTCCCAGCCTTCCGCAGGTGTATCCCAGGGGAATGGCAACTGCTATTGTATCGATCCAGCGGAAGAGGGGCTGTTTCTTTTTGAGACACCAGAGTATGGTTCCGAGAAAGCATCCCGCAAAGCCGCCGTGATAGGACATCCCTGCACGACCGGTGAATCGCATGTTACTGTCAAAGGGCCAGAATATAAGCCAGGGTTTTTGCCGGTACATATCGGAGGTGTCATATATTAATACGGAAAAAAGCCGGGCGCCGAGAAGAAGACCAAGGATTGCCCAGGTAAAAAAACTCATGGCATCATCAGCTGTTGCGGTATATCCCTTACGGTTGAGGATGCCTTCTTTCATCTGTCTGGTAAAAACGGTATAGGCTATGGCAAATGCACAGATGTACATGAGTCCGTACCAGCGGATGTATTGTAAAACCGGAACACCGGGAAAAATCTCAGGGTGTATCCATGAGGGAAAGGGTATAGCGAGGGGCATAGGGAATCTCCTGTTTATGTATCAGACTTTGTACCCTAAGGAAGCGGCTTTTACCAGTTTTGACTTGAGAAGCTGGTTTTCCTTCCTCAATTGGGTGATCTCATATTGCTGTGTTTTTATGGTCTCCGCAAGGTCTCCCATGGAAAGCGCTCCGCTGCCGATGAGATCTTCCACATAGGAGATTCGGCTCTCGTAATCAAGGGAGGCTTCCAGTTCGGCGGTGCGGAAGGTCTCATCCACTTCTTCGATGGAATCGATAGGCTGATCTTCGGTTTGGATGATCTTGTCTGCAATGCGGTATATCCCCTGAGCAAGGACGGACTGGGGTTTATAGATGATAACCGGCAGACGGGATGAGAGGGCCACATCCTGCATACTGTCCCGGTACATGATACCGAGGTGTTCCATCTCTATCCCTAAATATTCCTTGCAGGAGCGGCGTATCTTCTGCGCCTTATCCGCATCCTTGGGGTCTTCTACCATATTCATGATGAGCCGGGGATGGAATCGGTTCATCCTTCCCACAAAGACTTCTGCGCTTTCCGGGTCTATTTCCTGAATCGCATCGATGAGCCGGGGAATATAGAGTCTCTGGAGGGAAGCGGAGTCGTTTTTCAGTTTTTCGAGGTATGCATATGCAGGGGAATTGGGTTTAAAGGATGTGGACATAAACCTGAACACCGCATTCTTGAGAAAGAGGTAAGCGTTGAGGGTGGCGGTGACGCTGGGGGCGGTGATAATGATTCCCCGTGGGGAAATAAGGAAGAAGTCTAGGATATTCAGGTGTGTCCCTGCGCCGAGGTCGAGGATGACATAATCCGCTTCGGACTGTATCAACTTGTTGATAAGCGATCGCTTCTGTTTTGGCTGTATCGATGTCATGCCGGGAATTTCAGAATCACCGGGAATAAACGAGAGGTTTTCGTAATCCGTCTTCGTTATGGTATCTTCAAAAGAAGATGAACCTGTTAAGAAAGTTCCCAGTCCCTTTTTGGGCGCCTGGTGACCGAGGACCAGGTGGAGGTTTGACGCTCCCAGATCGAGGTCCACCAGGACAACCTTTTTCCCTGCCTGAGCGAGGGCTATCGACAGATTTGCTGATAGAAGACTTTTTCCAACACCGCCTTTTCCGCTGGCAACCGGTATAATCCGCATTATTCACCTTCCGATTCTATTTTATCGGTTTTCTGTGGATGTTCATAACCCCTAAAGCAGTTAATCCCTACAATAAAGTCGAGAATGAGAATAAGCAGTACGAAAACGAGCATTTTGAGGGAGTAACCGTTATCCAGATAGGTTGTCTGAATGGCAAGGGGAAATGAAATAATCCAGTACATCCCTATGGCAGGAATTCCGATTATTTTGATGAGTCCCAAAAGGGGCCGAAAGACAGCATACTCCTGTTCATTCCGCAGGAGAAATACGAGAAGTACTGCAGGAATAACCAGCAGTGCCGCTCCTGCGAACCATGAGAGGGGCATTTCGTTGAGTGCCGAGTGCATTCCTATATATATGACAAATACCAGTCTTAGTATTTCATAAACAAGAAAAACCGTATATTCCAGCCTGTTTTTTTCCACGACGCCGTATTATACACCGACTTTTGTGATCTGTAAAGGTTCAATACGGACTTTATCATGTAAACATTCGTGACAGAAAAATAACTTGAGTTCTTTTACAGTAACTTCGGTTATTTTTGCGAAAAACAGATTGACAGCAGAAAATTATGCCCTTACGATGATTATGTCTGGACAACAATAACTATCAGCTGAAACAAGAAAGAGGTTAAAGATGAGAAAAGAACGTATAGTGAATCGGTATTGGCTGGTTCTCCTCTATGCAGCGGCAGCTTTCGCAGTTGCCGGGTGCGGCGATAGTCAATTTGCCGCAACAGAAGGTACGCCTAGCGGCGCATTAATCGATACGTCTCCTGTTACCATAAAGAAGCAGGGAAACAGTGATGACATAACCAGTTACCAGACAAGCGTCGCTGAAGTTGATC
>JAITWB010000145.1 GCA_031285525.1 Spirochaetaceae bacterium | reverse complement strand
CCTTTTGCGTTTACCAAAAACCATCCATCGTTCAAAATATCTTTCTCAATTTCATAACAAGTCAATGTCCTCTCCCTTAGATATAAAATAATACGTGTATACGTGTTTGTCAAGATTCCGATGTAAAAACAGCATAGTTAATACTTGCGATTAAGCCAATCGACTCCAAATGCAGCCTCCGCTTCTGATAAATTCCAGTCACTGTTCGTAAGATAATCAACACCGACTTTCTCTTTTAGAAATTGAGCATGGTAAGGAGGTAAGGGAATTGTCTTCATAAGACGTTCGTATCCCTCACGATCACCAGCTCTTTTTAAAGCAATAGCTTTGTTAGATACGGTAAGTTTCTCATCAAGGGTCATGGTTTGCGGCATACTTTTCTCCTTGAAAGAAAGTATAACAGTTTGTTTTATTTGTGGTAACGTTCTTTTGGATATAAAAGTCCTCTAAAAATGACTATTTAGACATAAACGACAATGACATACTAAGCTCTGCGCCAGCCACTAGTAGAAAAATGGGGAAAATGATACACTAAACCCTATGGGGAAGATCTACGTTTTTGTCAATCAGAAGGGCGGGGTTGGAAAAACCACCTCGGCGATCAACATCGGAGCCTATCTTGCTGAAGCGGGACAGAAGGTTCTGCTCGTTGATTTTGACTCACAGGCCAATATGTCTTCCGGGGTTGGTTCGTCCCGGGAAAAACCGACCATTTATGAGCTTATGGCGGAGACAGCTACCCCCCAGCAGGCAATACGAAAAACCATGGTCGATAGGTTGGATATTATTCCGGCATCCATTGATCTCTCCGGCGCTGCCATAGAGTTGGTAGACCAGGAGGACAGGGAATTCTATCTCAAAAACACCCTTGCCCCCCTCAAGGACATATACGACTATATACTCATAGACTGTCCCCCTTCTCTGGGGATTCTTACCCTCAACGGGCTCACCGCGGCGGACGGGGTACTCATTCCCCTCCAGTGCGAGTATTTTGCCCTGGAAGGACTCTCTCTGCTTCTCCAGACCGTAAAACGGGTGCAGAAGAGTCTCAATCCCGACCTCGTTATCGGCGGGATATTCTTTACCATGTATGATTCCCGAACAAGGCTCGCCCACGATGTGGTGCAGCAGGTTAAGACCTATTTTAAAGATCGCGTTTTTAGTACCATAATCCCCCGGAACGTGCGCCTCTCCGAAGCTCCCTCCCACGGATTACCTATCTGCAAGTACGATCCCTCCTGCGCAGGCGCCAGAAGCTATCAGAAACTTGCCGAAGAGGTAATCGCCCGTGGCTAAACGAGTACTGGGGAAGGGCTTAGGCGCCCTTCTCTCTGAGGATGAACCGGACAGTTCACATCAACAGTATGAAAGCCCGTCGGTTGATACCAAAACAACCGGGGAACTACTTGTCGATATAACGCTCTTAAAACCGAACCCCCAACAGCCCCGGTATGAGTTCGATCCTGATGCTCTTCAGGAGCTGGCGGAATCGATACGGGAGCATGGCATCATTCAGCCGGTACTCGCCGAGCAGATCGATGACGGTACCTACTATATCATTGCGGGGGAACGCCGTACCCGAGCCGCCCGGATTGCAGGACTTACCCACATTCCGGTGCTTCTCAAAAGGTATTCCGACGAACGAAAGCTCGAAATCGCCCTTATAGAAAATATCCAGCGGGAAAACCTGAGTCCCGTCGAAGAAGCCCGAGCCTACAAAAGGCTTATGGAAATGAGCAGCCTGACCCAGGAAGAAGCCGCCGCCAGGGTGGGCAAAAACCGCTCCACCGTAGCCAATGCCTTGCGTCTTCTCAAACTCCCGGAAGATATGCTCAGCGCCATTTCCTCGGGACAGATAACCGCAGGTCACGCCCGGGCGCTCCTGTCTGTCGAGAATTCCGCAGACCAGCGGGTGCTCTTTGGGCGTATCCTTGGTTCGGGGATGTCTGTGCGGGAAGCCGAACGGAATGCTTCGGAACTCAACAACGGCAGCCGCGCTGCATCGGCATCGAAGAAAAAAGCTTCCTCCCAGCCCCGAAAAGATACGCAGTTTGCCTCAATAGAGCAGGAGCTTATCGATTTTCTCGGAACCAAGGCGATCATAAAGGGTTCTCTTGAACGGGGAACGATCCAGATCGAATACTATTCCCGGGATGATTTGGACAGGCTTTATGCTATTCTGACGGGTTCTGCCTAAATCGACTTCTTTTTATACCATATATCGATAATCGGAAAGATAAAAGTCATATCGTATCCAAGCCCCTGGAGTTTTGCCTTTTCAGCGCTTCCCTCCCAGTCCATATAGGGGTTTGTGTAGTTGTCCCTGAAAAAAGATACCACCAGTTCTTCCGCCTCATCCTGATTGTTGTCAAAGAATGATTTTTTCGTTCTGGACTTATCGAGAACCGTGCGAATAGCCGGGCGAACCTGGGCAAAGAAAAGGTCTTTATACAGATCATAGGAGAGTCCGCTGAGCTTCTTGATATAGTCGCTGATGGAAATGGTTCTCACTGCATTCTTGGTTGCGGCGGGTGTCTTCCGCTCTTCCGAGCCTTGTACCGGATGGTATATGGGACGAGCCGGAGCTGATTCCTGAGGTTGTGTTTCGGAGGATTTCTTTTTTGCAGTTGACGGGGAGATATCCTGTTCAGACGGCTTCGTGGATACAGCTTTTGTCAGTGTTTTTACCGTCTCTGGAGGTGCGTCTCTTTTTTTACGGGAAGCTGCCGCTACAGCCTTTGCCGGTTTTTGTGTGGGCTCTGGAGACTGAACTATCTTTTTCCGGGAAGCGATAGAAAATCCTTTCTCGGCAGGCTGTATAGGGGAAGGGGCAGAAACCGCTTTCTCGGTAGACTGTTCAGGAGAAGCCGCAGATACAGCTGGAGTTTTCTGTTTTCGGACTGAAGCAACAGACCGTTTGGCAGCAATTTTTTGAGGCATCTGGTCGCTCTGAACCGACGGCGGCGTAATAAATCTGTCCTTCAACCGTTTCCACATTATCTGAAGATAGAGATCTCCCCTGATATTGTAATAGTAACCGGAAGAAATAATGGACAGAACTGAATGGAGTATCTCTTCATCCCGGTAACCGGATTTTTTTCCGGTCTTTATCGCCTGATATATCGAAAGATGGTTGGTATTGTATTTCTTGCTGTACAGATAGATGATCTTTTCAAAGGTCTCATCGGAGGTTCTGTTCCAGTACTTGATACAGTAGGCGATCACCTTGTCTTCAATGCGGGAAATAGAGGGAGCGATAAGGATTGCCGCCGCATCACCCTCCGATATCTGGATGGATGAAAAATCGGAAAGGCTGTTTTTCCGCTTGTCCTGAGCGATTTTTTTACGGCGGCTTTCTTCCTGCTCTTTTTTGAAGGAATTAACCGTATCAAGGGTATTCGTTACATACATCCGCAAAAGCTGCAGTACCTGGGTCATCTCCTCATGACGGAAATCGAGCATCTTCGCATAGGAGGTCAGTCGTTCGACGATGGAAATAGCTTGATACTTGTCTTCGGAAAGCCCTGTCGATATCTTGTCAAAGGTACGGATGATGGAATATGCATCGCTCATGTTCAGCTTCCCCACCGTGTCGGTGAGTACGGTGATAGTGTTTTTTATCTGTTCTACAGTACGATTCGCCTGGGCAACAACGCCCACCAGGAGGAGCTGCTTATACAGGGGATCCCTGGATCGGTAGGCTTTCAGGATGAGGATGCGCTGCTGTTCATCGGGATACCGGGGACGCAGATAGGTGTTGTATACCGCAAAAGCCTCGGTCACCTTTCCTGCATTACGCAGTTCAAAGTACCGTTCTATTTCCGGATCGGAAGAGAAGCTTAAATTAGGATACTCCATTTTTAAAATACGGAGTTTGACCTCGGCTATTTGGTTAGGCATCAGAATTGATTATATGTTGCCTTTGAAAGGCTTGCAATAACGGTAATAAGAAAAAGCCGATTTTTCCTCTATATATATAGAAAAAAATCGGCTTTTTGATACCATAAGGTCTCCTGCTATTTACTGGAGCAGGCTCAGGACGCTCTGGGTAGACTGATTTGCCTGTGCCAGAATAGCGGTTCCTGCCTGGGTGAGAACCTGGTTCTTGGTAAGTTCAACCATTTCCTTCGCCATATCGGTGTCACGAATCCGTGACTCAGCAGCCTGCAGGTTTTCAGCTCCGGCATTGATGCCGTTAAAGGCGTGTTCCAGTCTGTTCTGGTATCCGCCGAGATCTCCCCGCTGCTTGTTTACCTTCTTGAGAGCCTCGTCCAGCGTACCGATTGCCCGGTTTGCATTGGCGGGGTTTTCGAGGTTCAGCTTCTCCTCGTTGCCGAGCTGCTGAAGTCCCAGTGCGGAAGCGGTCATGGTACCGATAAATACCTGTACCCGCTGATCCATATTGGCGCCGATATGAAGCCACATTGAAGCGGTCACATCGTTTGTTCCGTTATCCTGAGCGAACCGTCCGGTAAGCATATTCATGCCGTTAAACTGGGCGTGGCTTGCAATGCGGTCTACTTCAGAAACGAGCTGGGATACTTCAACCTGTATCTGCATTCTGTCCTCATCGGTATAGATACCGTTGGAAGACTGAACAGCCAGTTCCCGGAGCCGCTGAAGGATCTCGGTGGTTTCGTTGAGATATCCCTCGGTGGTCTGAATAAATGATATACCGTTCTGCGTATTTGTTGCGGCCTGATTCAAACCGCGAATCTGGCTCCGCATTTTTTCGGAAACAGCAAGTCCTGATGCATCATCTCCGGCCCTATTGATTTTCATCCCGGAAGATAACTTTTCCATGCTTGAGCCAGTGGCAGCATTGGTGTTGGTGAGAGTTCTCTGTGAGAACATAGCGCTTAAATTGTGATTGATAACCATACGGTCCTCCTCCCATTACTCTTGTCAGCTAATATTAATATCGGTTATGGAGAAGAGGACTTAACCTTTTTTTATTCTTTGCTGTGCCGGGCTTTGTAACATTCGGAACAGCCCGTTATATGGACGTGTCTGGAGCCGTTTTTACGCAGAAAGAGCCGCGCCCGGAGATATCCCTCGGGAGGAACCTTTTGCCCGCAGACCGGACAGAGCCGTTCGCAGTCCGGATTCGTCCTGTCTGACGTTTTTTTGCCCGAAGGAAGGCAGTGGGGGCATCCGGTGATATGACATACCCTATCCTGTTCATCTCCCCCGGAATACACCGTCGATTGTATCTGCTCTCCTCCAATAAGCGCCGAGTTGCACAGGGGACATCTCCCGGGATCGCCCCGTTTGCCCTCAGAAGCAGGAGCGGCTGGGTCTTTTTTCTTTCCTGTACGAGGGGCAGAATAGAAAAAAAGCCTCCAGAGCAGTATAAAAGTGATGAGAACAAGAAAAAACAGAATAATAATCGATAAGTTCATAGGTGTTTTTTACTATAGAGTTGTCCCTTTTTATTGTCAATCTGTTTCTGTCACTACTCCCATCATCCCTTCTTGCAGAAAAGCGTATATATTGCTACTATCTTCTAATGAATGCATTGTTTTCACCGGATGAGTATATAAAAGCTCTTCCGGCGGATTTTTCAGAAGCCGATACAGCTGCTGCAAAGACTCTTTTTCTCCGTGAAGCGTCGCTTCTTGCCCACCGTTATTATCAGGGGAAGATGCAGACTCTTCCGGCGTGTTGTCTCTATGGCTTTGATTGGTTTAATGTCTGGTATACTCCCGGGGTTTCTGCGGTCTCTACCACGATACGGGATGACAATAACGCTTCTTTTGAACTCTCCCGGCGGGGGAATATGGTGGCGGTGGTATCAGACTCCACCCGGGTGCTTGGTGACGGGGATTGTACCCCTCCCGGCGGACTCGGTGTTATGGAAGGAAAGGCGCTGCTGATGAAGTATCTCGGAGGAATTGATGCGGTACCGCTTTGTATCGATTCCCGGCTTGAAGATGGAACCCAGTCTCCGGGCGGATCTCACGATCCGCAAAAAATAATCGATTTTGTGAAAATGGTGCAGCCCTCATTCGGGGCGATAAACCTGGAAGACATAAGCCAGCCCGGATGCTTTCGGGTGCTGGATGAACTGCGTAACTCCTGCGATATCCCGGTGTGGCACGATGATGCCCAGGGTACGGCAACCATCGTACTGGCGGCGCTGCTCAATGCCCTCTCTTTGGCGGGAAAAACCCTCTCTGAGGCGAAGATAGTCCTCCTTGGCGCGGGTGCGTCGAATACTTCCGTGGCGGAACTCATCCTCGCAGACGGCGGCAACCCGGCTCTATTGACCCTCCTGGATGAACACGGCGGGCTTCACCAGGGAAGAGCCGATATGCGGGACAATCCCCTCTACTACCGGCAGTGGAAGCTCTGCCGGGAAACCAATCCTGACAGTGTAAATACCCCCTCAGATGCCCTCAAAGGGGCGGATGTGCTTATCGCCTTCTCCCGTCCCGGACCGGATACGGTACAGAAGGAATGGATATCCTCGATGGCGGAAAAGGCAATTGTCTTTGCCTGCGCCAACCCGGTTCCTGAGATATGGCCCCATGACGCAAAAGAGGCGGGAGCCTTTATCGTCGCCACTGGCCGCGGGGACTTCCCGAACCAGGTGAACAATTCAGTGTGCTTTCCCGGAATACTCAAAGGGGCGCTCCTTTGCCGGGCGAGCAAGATAACCGATACCATGGCGGTGGGCTGCGCCCATTCCATAGCGGAATATACCCGTGAGACAGGGCTTACCCCGGATCGGATCGTGCCTTCCATGAAGGACACGGAAGTTTTTGCCCGGGAGGCTGCGGATATTACCCAGATCGCCATTGCAGAAGGGGTTGCCCGGCTGCATATCAGCAGAGAGGATGCCTATACTCAGGCTTTCAACGATATTCTGTTGGCTCGAAAGTCTACCCAAGCCCTTGTGTCGAGCGGTTGTATTCCTGACTTGCCTCAGGATCTGCTCCAGAGCGCCTTCGATAAGGCGGTTGCGGAGATACGGAAAGCGAGGCGCTTACTAAAGCGCGGCGCTAATTAATGCGGCGCTTACTAAAGCGCAGAATGTATATATTTGTATTATATTAACGTAATTTGAGGTATTATTGTATGGAAAAGTGTTTTGTTATGCTGAAGCCGGGTGTGATAAACCGGAGAATAGTCGGAGAGATTATTTCCCGGCTTGAGAGAAAGGGGCTTCAGCTTGTCGCTATGAAGATGATGACCATTCCTGAGGAATTGGCTGCGAAGCATTATCAGGAACATAAGGGAAAGCATTTTTATGATCATCTGATAGGATATATTACATCCGGTCCGGTTATCGCCATGGTATGGGCTGCCGATGAGTGTACCATGCTGGTTCGCAAACTGGTGGGAACCACCTGTGTGCAGGATGCGGCTGCGGGGACGATCCGGGGCGACTTCTGCCTGCATACGCCCCACAATATTATCCATGCCTCCGATTCCGCCGAAAGCGGGGAGCGGGAAGCTGCACTGTTTTTCAAACCCGAAGAGATAGTGACCTGGACAGATGAACTTGCCCAGTGGTTTTAGAGAATCTGTGTAAAAAGACAGCTTTTTCTTTTTTCGTGATATGGTATAATAAAACGGAAAGATACTAAGGAGTGGGGCTTCGCCTCCGGTTGGACGGAAAGACACTAAGGAGTTGCAGGATATGGTACAAAAGACAATCGGCGTTATCGGAGCCGGAGCGTGGGGTACTGCGGTAGCCTTTTCGCTCGCCCGTGAGGGACATTCTGTGGAGCTTTGGGCTCTGGAGACAGCGGTTGCGGATGAGATAAATCAGCTTCATACGAATGAGAAGTACCTGTCCGGCTTTCAGTTCCCTGCCAATCTGACTGCAACAGCGGACATCAGGAAAGCTGCGGGAGACAAGGATTTTATCATCCTCGCAAGCCCGTCCCTCTTTCTCGCTTCAACGGTGCGCCAGATCCTCGATGTTCCCTCCATTGCGGCGGGTAATACCGGTATCGGGGTGCTGACAAAGGGGTTTATCCCTTCTCCTACGGGACCCAAACTCATCCTTGAAACACTGGAAGAGGTGCTTCCTGCGTCATACAAAAAAAACCTGGTATATATCTCAGGACCCAGCCATGCCGAAGAGGTCGCTCTGGGCAAGGTAACCGGGCTTATTGCCGCCAGCGAAAACCCGAAGAATTCCATCGCTTTTCGGGAACTGTTAAAGTCCAAAAGCATGATGGTTTTTTCCAGTTTCGATGTGGTGGGGGTACAGGTCTGCGCCGCTGCGAAGAACGTTGTCGCCATAGCCTTTGGCTGTCTCGATGCGCTGTCGGAAACCTCCCCTGTCTTTGGGGACAACACTGAATCCCTGCTCCTCGCCGCAGGTCTAAACGAGATGCAGACCATCGGAGTGGCAATGGGTGCGACCCACGCCGAAACCTTTACTTCCATCGCCGGGGTAGGGGACCTGGACGTTACCTGCCGCAGTAAATACGGCCGTAACCGCCGCTTTGGTCACGACATTGTTAAAAAAAACATCCTCGGCGCCTATACCTCTCTGGATGACTTAATAGCACATATACAGGACATCGGTTATCTTCCTGAAGGCGCTGTGGCATGTAAATATGTCCACGAAGTAACCCGCCAGCATAACCTGAAACTGCCCATCTGTTCAGGACTCTATCGTATCCTGAACAGAGAGGTTGACCCTCAGACCTTTATTAAGGAACTGTTGGCAGAATAGGTTATTTGAACCGTACATCCACCGGGGTATCAGGAAAGGTTTCGTATGATGCTCCGGTGACTTGGGCGTAGAAGCCTATCCGGGTTCCGGTCATCTCCGTGTCAGTAAAGGCGGCGCTGGCTGTTTCACTGTCATTGAAAAATACGGAAAAATCGTTGTTGTCCCGAACGACCTTAATCGTATTGACCGCTTCCGCTCCCATATTCAGCATATCTGCGGGCTGCCAGGCGATTATCTCCTGCCATTCCGTCTCGGTGCGTTTTCCTATGTAGAAATACCCGTTCATATCGATGCCCACAAAATAGAAGAGAATCGGATTGGTCTCGTTGACGCAGAAGATCATGCCGAATTCTCCCTGATTGTTACCCGATATTTTTTGTACCTCTATTGCGTATTCGTTTTCGTTGGCTGGAGCGAAGGGTTTAACGAATATATTCCCTGTCAGCTCCGGATCATTGCAGAGAAATTGGGTGTACCCACCGTCTATCTCTCTCCACTCTCCACTGACAATCTCCGGAGCTGCAACCGGCGCCGGGCTTGGCGCAGGTTCCGCCGGAACCGGTTCCGGGGTCTCTTCTGCCGGTTTTGATGCGCAGGCGGTGAAAAGTACTACAGCGAGAAGTAAAACAGCGATTTTCTTCATTTTAATGCTCCTATCTTTTAAGTATAGTTCATAAATGGATATTTTTGAATAGTGACATCCTGCGTTTTTTTGTCAAACAGCTCTTTACTTTTATTGTGACAATGTTATATAG
>JAITWB010000018.1 GCA_031285525.1 Spirochaetaceae bacterium | reverse complement strand
GTCCGGGATCCCCGGAACAGGAAGCGGTTTACCTGTACGGAGCATCCTCAAAAGGGGAAATTCGCCCACACCGTATACCGCTGCATGGCTGTCTACGGCGGCTACTCACTGGTATTGCTCAAGCTCAAAACCGGGCGTACCCACCAGATACGGGTGCATATGAAGCATCTCGGCTGTCCCATTCTGGGAGACCCGATCTACGGCAAACACGACGGACTCTTTGATTCTGCCACCATGATGCTCCACGCAAAGACCTTAGGTGTACGGCTTCCCGGAAGCAAGGATTTCTCTGTCTTTGAGGCTCCCCTGCCGCCCCGGTTCAAGAAGGTTATACGCAAGCTCCGGGAGACCTGGCCCCGGCGGAAACCGTGACCATCGAGTCTACGGGTCGTGCCGAATCTGCGAATCGTGCCGAATCTGCGAATCGGCTGGAGATTATATTCGAAGGTGACGGATATGCAGCGGCACGGAAACCCCACGGATTGCCGTCGGCTCCGCTGCATGAGGGGGAGACGGAGACGGCGCTCTCCATGGCGCTGGATTTGTACCCCCATGGCCGCCGGGTTTCCGGGGCAGGGAAGGGGAGGAAGCCCATCGAGGCAGGACTCGTTCACCGGCTCGACACCGATACCGAGGGGCTTATTCTCGTCGCCCTTACCCAGGAAACGTTTGATTACTTTCTCGATATACAGAACAAGGGACTCTTGCTAAAGGAGTATTACGCACTCTGTACCCCCGGCGTCTTACCGCCGCCGGGATTTTCCCGCTTTCCGTTTCCGGACATTTCGACTGGTTCCTGCCTCGAAAGCCGGTTCAGAGCCTTCGGTCCCAAAGGGCGTGAAGTGCGTCCCGTACCGCTTCCGCCGCCCGCCGCGGACACCGCTTTGGAAATATCCGCAGGAAAAGCCTCCCGCACCGCTCCCGGCATCTACCGTACCGATATACTGTCTCTGTCCGTTGCAGGTGAAAGGCTTGAAGTCACTTGCAGACTCTCCCGGGGTTTTAGGCATCAGATACGCTGCCACCTTGCCTGGAGCGGAAACCCTATAGCAGGGGATCGTGTGTATAACAGGAATTACAACGAAGAGGCGCTGGAACTGCATGCCTGCGCCCTTGAGTTCCCCGAACCGGGGAGCGGGAAATCCCGCAGGATAACCTGCCCGCCGGCGAGTGTTTTTTAGCCTTGACTATCGGCTTGATATGTACTTGCCCAGTTCCACATCCGCTGTCTTTATATGGCGGACAATCCAGGTAATGATTGAATTATTCAGATCCATCGTATATTTAAGGGATGCGCCGTTGGTTATAAACTCTTCTTTTAGCTTCTTAAAGTTATCGATAAAGAGCTTATGCTGCTCTTTATGCCATTCGTATTTGGGATAACCCGACTTTTTCTGCAACGCTTCCTCGTCGCCGAAGTGTTTTACCACATAGTCTCCCAGAAAATCCAGGGTCTTTTTTGTCTCTTCTCTCGAAACAGCATCTATTCCCATTTCTGTCACCTGGTTGAGCCTGTTCACCAATTCCCTGTGCTGTTCATCGATTTCAGGAACACCGACTTCCAAATCTTTGCTTAACGTAATCAAAAACCGCCTCCTTATTTGGATAGGGGGATCTTAAAATGCCCCATGAGTTACAGTATAGCCGAACTATGGAGAGATGCCAACTGTTATTTTACCCTTGGTATAAAAGTAAGGGAGCCTCTCCCTTCGCCCGATGAGAATGCCTCTCATCACTCGATGAGAGAGGCTCTCATCGGGCGATGAGAAGGTGTCTCATCGAGCGGTATTATTATTGGACAGTAAGTGCCTGCTCAAACACGGTTGTTTTGGCTTCTTTGAGGAGATTGCCGCTGCCGTATTGGGTAACCACTTCTATCTTGTACTCTCCTGAGGTGAGGTCAGGGATGACTACGATTACTTCCGAGGGGTTATTCGTTACGATGTCGGAGAGGTCTACTTTTGTGCGTTTTCCCGTTTCCTGGCTGACGAAGTAGATGCCGTTATCACTGTTGTCCCCGGCGATTTTGATTTTACTGCCTGCGATTTTGAGCGGGCGGTTAGGGGTGAGCAGGTCGTCGATGCTTCCGCTTTTGACGTCCAATACCTGGATGATATAGAGGGAGGCTGCGGCAAAGCCGACGATTTCTACCTCTACGTTTTCCAGTTCCTTGCGGAGCAGTGAGCCTGCATGAAGGTCGAACAATACGCTGTGCTTATCCCGGTCGAACTGGTTCTGGGCTTTGGTGAAGACCCCTCTGATGGTAGGCTGAGCGGTGAAGTAGCCGGTGTTGATGGAATAGCCGTCGCAGAGGTGGTATGCCATTTCCCTCAGAAAGAGGGTGACTGCGTGTTCCATGGCTTCTGCCGGGATGTCCGCTCCGCCCCGGCGTACCGCGGCCCGGGCGACCTCTCCGATGGTAAGGGACTTTTCCGAGACGACTCTCGCGATGAAGTCGTTCGGATTTTCGGTGAGTACGTTTTCGTACAATTGCGCCTTGATTTTGTGGAATGTGTCCACGATAAAATCCTCCTTTGCAGCCGTTGTCTGTTTAACGGTTACGGATACTATTATGAGGGCAGTTTGGGCAGATGTCTATCAGCCTTAAGTAGAGAAAGTGGATATTTTTAAATAACAATTAGGTTAAGGGGGAGGGATCAGGGAGAAAAGAGAAAGGAGGAGGGAGAAAAGGCAGGAGGTGGGGGCGTCTTCTGCTGACTGCTCTGCTCGGTTAGTCGGGGGCTGGTGAGGAGAGCCAGGACTGTAAATCGGCGGGGGGAAGGCCGGATTTGAGGTAGGCATCGAACATATTGTTATAGCAGGTTTGTGTATTCGGGTGGTTTGGTACAAGGTGATGTATTACTTTGTATGCTTGCTGATACAATATAAGAGCTTTTTCATACTCACCCATATTTGAATAAACGAGAGCTATATCATTATAAGTGAATGCAGTATCCGGGTGTTTTTTCTCCAGCACTTTCTCCTGTATCACAAGGGCTTTTTCATACCATTGAAGAGCTTGTTCATACTCTCCCATACGTGAATAAACAGTAGCGATACCATTATAGGAGGATGCAGTCTTAGGATGATCTTTCCCCAGTATCTTCTCACGTATCAAACGGGCTTTTTCATACCATTGAAGAGCTTGTTCGTACTCA
>JAITWB010000234.1 GCA_031285525.1 Spirochaetaceae bacterium | reverse complement strand
TGGGATAGAGACCCAGAGCGCCGATGAGGTTATAGAGAAGTTGTCTGATCTGCTCAAGACATATGAAAGCGATGCGCGTTTGGCGCAGTATCTGACAAATCTGATACGGGATTATTTTGTCTGCTTTATATCAGAGGGTGATTTTTCTCAGTTGGTGCTGCGTCATAATATCGAGAATTATTATCCCTGTCTGTTTTTCGGTAAAAAGAATATACCGAATCCTCTTGCCTTTTATGGGAAGATATCCAGTTATAACATTGCAGGCAGTGTCTTTTATACCGATGTACATGCGGAGCTGCTTAATCAGTGCTTTGCGGAATGTTTGGAGCGGATTGGTTTATTCCTTGGGGAACGCTCTATTGATTTTAGAGAATTAGGAATCCATGACATACGCAATAGTTCCGACTGGAAACCGTTCAAAGATGCAGTGTGCGGAATGCCCATTGTTCAGGGGAAAAAAAGTGTGGAGATCAGTGAATTTGAAGAATATTACCGTGTCCATTATGCCTGGATATGCGGAGCCTACGCAGAGTTGGAGCAGGGCATTTCGCAGTTGATAGGCTATATCTTAAAGCGTATGGAATCTATTATGCGAAATATCGTACACTTTAAAGGTAAACTGAACGCTGATGCGGCTCCGATGGCTCTTAAGATACGCAATTATTCTAAAAAACAGACTGCTATAGTAAACCTGATGCGGGATCCGTCATTTACTGAATTGATAGATGAAACGGTTGCTTATTGGTTTCAAAAGCATCATCCTGAGGTTTTTACGGATCCTAAGTCGATATATAAAAAGCCGATTACTATAGAAGTGGACTTTGGTAAGCTGGATCAGATTCGCAGCGATGCAGCGGAGATACAGGGTAAACTCATCCTGTATGATGATTTGCCGGAAGAGGAGGTACAACCCAAAGCTTCTTCTCATGCGCCGATTATTCATGATGAAATAGAAACGGCAGGCGGGTTGGAGGGTTTTGTTTCCCGTCTCTCGCCGGAAGAGAGAGAAATGGTTGCCATCATTTTGGATAAACAGCAGCAGCGGCTTGCCCAGTTTGCTTTGGATAAGCAGTTGTTGATCGAAGTCTTGCTGGAGCATATAAACGAAATCGCTCTGGAGTGTATTGGTGACACTGTTATTGATACCGGATCGGATCCGGTTTTTATATACGATGAGTATGAGAAAGAATTATCCTATATGCTAAGTACTATATATTAAGTGGAGTAATATGATGGAAAAAAAAGCGCCGAAGCGTATTGCAACTGCAATATTGAATTCGCTGAAAGGCGGTGTTGTTCCCCGGGTGGGATTGGAGTACATCGCTGTTGGACGAAAGCTTGAGATCGATGCGCTGCTGCATGATGTGGATATCATTGCAGACGGCGGTGCGGCTTTCAGGTTTATTGTGGGACGGTATGGAAGCGGGAAGAGTTTTTTGCTTCAAACCATTCGGAACTATGTGATGGAGCGGGGCTTCGTTGTGGTCGATGCGGACCTGTCTCCTGAGCGGCGGTTTTCCGGTACCAAGGGACATGCGCTGGCAACCTATAAGGAGCTGATGCAGAATATGTCCACCCGGACGAAGCCTGATGGAGGCGCTCTTCCTTTGATACTGGAAAGGTGGATATCTTCTATTCAGTCTGAGACCGCTGTCGATACGGGACTTTCGCCGGATAGCCTTGAGTTTGACAGTGCGGTTCGCAAAAAGATTTATGAGACCGTCAACGAACTGGAGGGGATGGTAAACGGTTTTGATTTTGCCCAGGTTATTTTGTTTTATTGGGATAAATACAGAGCCGGTGATGATCAGGGTAAGGCGAAGGCGGTCAAGTGGTTTCGCGGGGAATACGCTACAAAGACGGAAGCGAAAAACGAGATAGGGGTTAATTTTGCGATCTCCGATGATAACTGGTATGACCTGTTAAAACTGTTTGCCCTGTTTCTGGTAAAGGCAGGTTACAAGGGATTGCTCGTGATGGTTGACGAGTTGGTGAATATATTCAGGACGCCCTATCGTGTGACACGGCAATATAATTACGAAAAGATTTTGACCATGTATAACGACACCTTGCAGGGAAAGGCGAAGTATATGGGAATTCTCATGGGGGGAACTCCCCAATCTATAGAAGATACCGATAAGGGTGTTTTCAGTTATGACGCTCTTCGTTCGAGATTGACCGAGGGACGATTTTCCTCGGCGGAGTACCGGGATCTGTTGGCTCCTATTATCCGGCTCAATCCGCTTTCCTATGAGGAGATGTTTGTGCTGATCGAGAAGCTGGCATTCCTTCACGCAGATTTGTACAACTACGAGATGAAGATACGGGAGGAGGAGTTTCTTGCCTTTCTCAAAATCGAGTATGAACGGATAGGCGCGGATACCCATATTACCCCCCGTGAAGTGATTCGGGATTTTATAGAGGTGCTTAATATTATCTATCAAAACCCCGGCAAAACAATAGTCGATATTTTAACCGACAGCGGTTTTGTGTTTGCCAAGGATGACCTCGGCGAAGAAGGGCTTGCAGCGGACAGCGGATTTGAGGCTGATGGGGAGATTTGTGCCGATGAAAACATCAGCGCCGATGTTTCTATCGGTGAACAGTTTGCGAACTTCGAGATATAGTCGATGGATATCTTTGGGAGGCTGGCGCCGTATATACAGGATTTTGTTTATCGAAATAACTGGACTGAATTCCGTGAGGTTCAATCTGCGTCCTGTGATGTGATATTCAACACTGATGATCATTTGCTGCTTACGGCGGGAACCGCTTCCGGTAAAACAGAAGCGGCCTTTCTCCCGGCGCTTACGGTGTTGTACGAATCTCCAGCCGATTCCGTGGGGATACTCTATATCAGTCCCCTGAAGGCGCTTATCAACGATCAGTTTGTGCGTTTGAATGCGTTGCTGAAGGAAGGGAATATTCCTGTGTATAAGTGGCATGGGGATAGCGCAATCTCTGAAAAAACAAGGCTGCTGAATAATCCTCAAGGGGTGCTGCAAATTACGCCGGAGTCGCTGGAAAGCCTGATGATTAACAAGCGTAGAGACTGTATTCGATTGTTCAAGGATCTGCGGTTTGTGGTCATCGATGAGGTTCATTCTTTTATGGCGAGTCCCCGGGGTATTCAGTTGATCTGTTTGTTGGAGCGGATCGAGCGATTGACAAAGCGCGCCCCTGACAAGGGCTCCCGGAGGATAGGTCTCTCTGCAACCCTGAGCGATTATGGTTCTGCAACGGGATGGCTCTGTTCGGGAACAAGCAGGGGATGTCAGGTTCCTGAGGTAGACGGGGGCAGCCGAAAACTCGCCCTTTTTATGGAACGCTTTGTTCTGAGCGGGGAAGGGGCGATTGTTGCCGGAACAACAACTGATGTTCCGGCAATAATCGCTGCGGAACAAGCGCCGGAACGGCAAGGGCAAGAAACAGAACAAGGGTCAGAGAAAAAAACGGATTCGGAATTGGTACGGTTTTATGAATTTCTGTATAAATATAGTTACAATAAACAAACCATTATTTTTGCCAACTCCCGCTCTTCTGTAGAATCAGCCATTACGAATCTTCGTATTATTGCGGCGGCAAGACGAACCGAGGATGTGTACCGGGTACACCACGGCAGTATTTCGGCGGCTCTGAGGGAATCGACAGAAAAGGAGATGAAAGAGTCTGACCTGCCCATCGTTACCGGGGCTACGGTTAATCTGGAGTTGGGCATCGATATCGGGTCTCTGGACAGGATTATCCAGATAGGCTCTCCCCATTCTGTTTCGAGTTTAACCCAGCGGATCGGACGCTGCGGACGCAAGGGGCAGCGGGCGGAATTGATCTTTGCTTTTCTTGATCGGGAACCTGTTCAGCCCAATACCATCAATTGGGAGTTTCTTAAGAACCTCGCCATTATCCAGCTTCGTCTGGAGGACAAGTGGGTGGAACCAATCGCCCCTGCAAGTCATTCCTTTGGTCTTTTATATCACCAGACGATGAGTTTTCTCCTTGCCCAGGAAGAGGCGAGTCCTGCTTTGTTGGCTCAGAACGTTCTGAGTTTATCTGCGTTTCAAAAGATAGAAGCGGAGGATTATAAAATCCTTTTGCGCCATCTCTTGGCTATCGGTCATCTCCAAAAAACAGAACGGGGACACTTGATTATCGGATACGATGCCGAGCCGATTGTCACCGGTTATCAGTTCTATTCAGTCTTTGAGACTGCAATAGAATATAGTGTTAGGTGCAAAGGTGAAACCATCGGTTCTGTGACGAAGGCTTATCCCGTAGGAACTACATTTGCGCTGGCAGGCCGGGCGTGGAAAACGGTGGATGTCAATGAAAAGTCAAAGATCATTTTCGTGACCGAAGCCCGGAGCGCTGCCGATGGTAAATGGCAGTCTCCTTCCCGAATGGAAATACATATCGGGGTACTGCAAAAGATACGGCATATCCTATCCTGTGACGATGAGTACGCCTATTTAAGCGATAGCTGTAAAGCCCGGCTGGCTCAAATCCGCAAGGATGCCCGGCTGCGGGGTATCACAGATGGTCTGGTCGTTCCCCTGGGGCGGTACCGCCGGGGCAGTAAACCCTTTGCCATTTTTCCATGGGTCGGTACCCGGCAACTGTACACGCTGCAATTGATACTGGAGCAGGAGGGACTCAAGTCGGTGATAACACCGGGGGGCTTTCTGCCTGTCTGTCTTGAGACTGCATTCAAGGGTACGAAAAATGCTCTGTTGAGTATCATCAAGAATGCCCTGAACAGCAAGCTAGATGTCCATTCGTTCCGTTTGCCTGATGATAGTGAGATACCGTCAAAGTTTAATGAGTTTATTCCGCCGGAGTTACTGCGGAAGGAATTCATAGAGGATTATGTTGACGTGGAAGGGCTGAGGGAAGGGATAAATGAGAAATGAGGAGGGAGAAAAGGGAGAATATTTCTACTTCCTCATTTCTCCCTTTTTTACCTTCTCCTTTCTCTTTTCTATCTTTTTTTGTACTTTTTTTTCTGAATTTTACTGAAAACTACGATCTATCCCCGAATCATATAGGTGAAGAGAGGATTAGTAAAACGGCGCTGATTTGATACTCGTTGAGCAGATTGGTACTACCGTTATTCTCTCTTTAGTGATATGATGTAAATCGGAGGACGATTTATGACGAATGAAAGCAAAATCCTTTCCATTTTGGAAACAATGGCGAAGGATGTTAGTGGTCTGAATCAGCGGATGGGACAGGTTGAACAGGACATAGGTGAGCTGAAAAAAGATGTCAGTGAGCTGAAACATGATGTTGACAAGTTGAAACACGATGTTGATGGGCTGAACGGATTGAAGACGGAGTTTGATATCTTGAAAGAAGATGTCGGCAGAATCAAAGAGATCGTTATTCGGATAGAAAATGAGCAGGCGCTGGAAATAAAGGCTCTTTTCGACGGATATAACATGAGTAGAGACTTACATCTCACCAATCAGGGGCGTATAACAGCGCTTGAAGAAAAATATGAGTCCCATGATGTCAGGATTCTTGCCCTTTCGGCAGAAAGAGGGGGTAACTGAGTTACCAATTAGTCCCCCCACTCGAAATAAGCCTTCATTTCGAGTGGGGGGCATTTTTTATCTAAATATACGATTTTTTACAAAAAATACACTTTTTTTTCTGAATTTTACTGAAAACAGGCGATCTCACCCTGATTAGTATCATAGGAGGACACTGCCTATGAAAAGAAAACAGGAAGGGGATTTTTCTCATTGCAATTCCCGGGGAGATCGTGGTATACTCTCAATGGAGGGCGTAAAGGAAACCGAAAGAACTCAGGTATCGTTTTAACAATGATATCGTGTTCAAGATGGTATTCAGCAAGAATCCGCCATTGCTCAAGCGGTTTACGGCGAGTCTGCTCGGCATACATGTTGACAGTATTAGCAAGTTTGAGATACACAATTCCGAGATAGCACCGGAAGCGGTAAAAGACAAGTTTTGCCGTCTTGATATCAACATGACCGTAAACGAAAAGGTTATTGACCTCGAAATACAGGTCGATGACGAAGGGGATTATCCTGAGCGGAGTCTGTATTATTGGGCAGGGCTGTATGATTCATCCCTCAAGGAAGGCCAAAAGTATATAACCTTGCCTCAGACGGTGCATGTTAGCATCCTTGCCTTTCGGTTGTTTGACTGTGAGGAGTTCCACTCGGAGTTTCAGG
>JAITWB010000202.1 GCA_031285525.1 Spirochaetaceae bacterium | reverse complement strand
CGCGAACAGGGCCGCTCGGTCAAACCCGACCTCAAGCTCGGCATCTGCGGCGAACACGGCGGCGATCCTGCAACCATCGACTTCTGCTATCGGGCAGGCCTGAACTACGTCTCCTGCTCCCCCTTCCGGGTTCCGATAGCCCGCCTCGCAGCTGCCCAGGCAGTACTGCGCAATAAGTAGAAGGTAGAAAAGAGAAGGTAGAAAAGAGAAGGTGTTCTTATCACCTTATCGTGTCAACCCCCTTTCCCGCTTTTCTCTTTTTTCCTTCTTTTCTCATTCCTCTCTTCTCTTTTCTCTTTTTTACCGTTCCTCTTTTTTCCTCCTTTTCTCATTCCTACCTTCTCTTTTCTCTTTTTTATGTTTTTCTTCTTGACACTTTCTTTTTTTCTCTTTACCTTAGTAAATGAAACTACACACTATGGAGGACTGTTATGGCAACTGCAAGAGATATAGCGGGGTATATTCTGCAATTGGCGAAAGCCGTTGATGCAGAGGGCGGATATGATCTCATTACCAATATGAAACTGCAAAAACTGGTCTACTATTGCCAGGGCTTTTTTCTCGCCTTCTATGATAAGCCGCTTTTTGACGAGTCCATAGAAGCGTGGGAACATGGACCTGTATGCCCTCCCCTCTATCAGGAATTCAAAGCATATGGGGCAACACCGATTCCCATAAACAGCGATTCTTATACAGATAAACTGACAGATGAAGAGATGAAGCTCATCGGGCTTGTTTTTGGAGAATACGGTCAATACACAGCCTGGCGTTTAAGAGAAATGACGCATCAGGAATCGCCCTGGATTGAAACTCCTCTTGGACAGATTATACCCCTGGATAAGATGAAAATATACTTCAAAACAAGGGTAGTCGATGAAGATTAAAAAGACAACTAATGAGCACAAGGGAATAACATCAGCTGATTACAAACAACTCTTTCATGATGCGAATTTCGCTGAACGCCCCTGTTTCAGTTTTCACTATATTCACAACAAGTACAGTGTGACTTCCTGTCAGGAAAGACAGAAGGCGGATTTAGCCGAAACATTCCAGAAGTTGGGCAGTCTTCGCTGGGTGGATATTGAAAGTTCCCACAGACACGGTCTTGGTTCAGAAAAGATTGCACGAAATGCCATCATTCCTGCCATACCAGAAAGTGTCCCGAAAGACACGGCATTACTGGCAATTCGTTTTTCCGGTAAAGCGCCAATGATAGGGTTCCGTGAAAGAAACATTTTCCATATCGTTTTTCTTGACCATAATTTTACTGTGTACAGCCACGAATAAAAAAGGGCTTGTCCTGTAACAGACAGCCCCTCTTTTATTGTATTACAGTGAACAGTTATAGCGAACCGCTCGCCAAATCCCTGGCGTACTCAAGCTGTGTATCTATACACGTTTCGTTCATATCGGTAAACCTTTTATGCTATCTTCCACTCCCCGATAGTACGCTTTTTGCTGTCAAACACGACTCCGACTTTGAACAGCTGCTTTCCGTCCCCCTTCCAGGGTAAGAGGTACTCCTTCGTATCTATCTGTGCCAATGCTTCCTCGACGCTTCCATCCAGCTTAAATTCAAAGCAGTATACATATCGTTTTGTTTCTACCAGTGTGTCTATCCGGCCGGCGGCTATCCGTACCTCGGATCGACAATTCAATCCAAACATATTGAATATCAAATGTATTGCAGTCTGATAATAATTCTCTTTGTTTTGTATCAGGTCATACGGAATTGACGCAAAAAAAACTCGCAGGGTTTCCAGTACCTTCTCAGGCTCACCTTTGATTAGAGATATCGGAAGCTGGGCATACAAACTACGGGATTGTTCGTCAGAAGAATGGGTATATTGTTCCAATAATGCTTTGGAAAAAGAACTTTTTACTTCTTCATTAGGATAATCCAATATGAACTGTTCCAGTTCCTCATCGTAATCCGCTATCGTTACATATCCGGTTTGGTACAAAAGCGGTTCTACCTTCATTGTTTCTATATCGTATTTACTGAAATCCTCATACCTGATATGCATATCGTGTAAACCAAGGATGTTTACTTTTTGTTTGATTATCAGATTTACCAGAAATGTCGGCGTACCAGTTCCATACCAATAAGAAAGGAATTCTCCGCTTTTATCAAAATGATTGAGCAATCCAAAAGGATTGTATACAGTAAGAGATTTTCGGGTAAAACGATAACCGTTGTAAAAACGCTTCAGTTCCCCAAGGTAGATATCCCGGCTCTTGCCCGTATTTTCCAGTATCGCTGATATCTCAGGTTCAAAGTTATCTTCGACCTCTTTCTGGGTTATACCGCAGAGGTCTGCATAGCGAGGATCAAGGGTCAAATCCACTAGATGGTTCAGATCGGAAAATATACTCACATGGGAAAACTTGGTTACTCCGGTGAGCAGCACAAATTGCAGATATTTGTCATAAGATTTCAATATCCCGTAAAAACCTTTTAACTCATCCCGCATTTGGACATGAAGCTCAGGAGCATCAATGGTAGCCAGCAAAGGTTTATCATATTCATCAATGATTACCACAACCCGTTGGTTGTACTGCTTATGCAAGGCATATATCAGCCGAGCAAAACGATCACCGATGCTTTCACCCTCAAAAGGCATACCATACGTTTCAGCACAGAACTCCATATCTCTGCTCAGATTGTCATACAGTACAGTGATACCATTTGTATAGTTTCCCGGATTTAAGTCCAGCCTGATTACGGGATAACGCTCCCATCCCCACTCAAGGCTATCGATGGCTAGCGCACTCTGTCCCGCTATCTCACCAAAGAGATCCCTCCTGCCCTGAAAAACCGCTCCCAGGGTGGAACACAAAAGGGACTTCCCGAATCGCCGGGGACGAGAGAGAAAAAAAGCCCTCCCTGACCCAGTTATCAATCGGTGAATATGGGCGGTTTTGTCAACATAACAGAAACCTTCTTCCCGAATACTGATAAAGTCCTGTATGCCTATAGGTAAACGCCGACTCATATGTTTAGCTTTCCTCATTGCTACTTACTCATTGCTCTCTGATCCTTGCTCCTTGATACCCGATTCCGCCTTGATCATCTCATTAAACTCAACTTCATCGATGGTTTCCTTTTCCAAAAGCCGATTGGCAATATAATCCAGCAGAGTTTTCTTGGAGGTAATGAGCTTTAGCACCTGCTGATACCGTTCTTCCATGATCTTCGCCAACTGCTCATCCACATACTGCTGGGTTTGCTCAGAATATTCCCGGATGAGCTGGGGTTCACCGCTTCCATAACCGCCGCCCCGCTGGGTAAGCACCACGTTTTTAAACCGTTCGCTCATACCATAATCGGTAATCATACGGCGGATGGTATCAGTGGCGCGCATTAAATCGTTGGAAGCGCCGGTTGATACATCCTCAAAGAAGATCTCCTCAGCGGCGCGTCCTCCCAGAAATACATCAACCTCAGCCAGGAGTTTCTTTGCTGTCATGTGAGAATTCTCTTCTTCCGGCATATTCAGCACATATCCCATGGCAAACCCACGGGGAATGATAGAGATTTTATGCACCTTATGGGCGCCTTCGGTAAAGGTTGCCACCAGAGCGTGCCCTGCTTCGTGAAAAGCGGTAATCCGCCGCTCATCTTCCTTGATTACCCGGCTTTTCTTTTGCAGTCCCATAACGGATTTTTCTACCGCTTCATCAAAGTCTTCCATGTTGACCACTTTTCTGCCCGAACGAACAGCCAGCAGAGCCGCCTCGTTTACCACATTGGCGAGATCCGCCCCGGCAAAACCTGCGGTGGTTCTTGCAATTGAAGCGAGATTTACATCCGGTCCCAGTTTGACGTTCTTGGCGTGTATCTTGAGGATAGCTTCCCGTCCCTGTATATCGGGACGGTCAACCACCACCTGCCGGTCAAAACGCCCCGGACGGAGCAGCGCAGGATCGAGTACATCCGGGCGGTTCGTAGCCGCCAGAAGAATGAGCCCTGTCGTATTATCAAAGCCGTCCATCTCGACCAGCAGCTGATTTAAGGTCTGTTCCCGCTCATCGTTGCCGTTAATGGAGTTTACCCGGCTCTTTCCGATGGCGTCCAGCTCATCGATAAACACGATACAGGGAGCCTTCTCCCGAGCCTGCTTAAACAGATCCCGCACCCGGCTCGCACCAACGCCGACAAACATCTCGACAAAGTCGGAACCGGAGATGCGGAAAAAGGGCACCCCCGCCTCCCCTGCAACGGCTCTTGCCAGCAGGGTCTTACCGGTACCGGGAGGACCCACCAGGAGCACACCCTTGGGTATTTTTCCACCTATCTCAGTATACTTCTGGGGAGACTTGAGAAAGTCAACCACCTCTACCAGCTCTTCCTTGGCCTCGTCCACGCCAGCTACATCGGCAAAACGGGTCGTTACCTGCCCCTCTTCCACTGCGCTCGCCCGGGACTGACCTGCACTGAAAATACTGCCCCCGAGACCGCCTCCCATTTTGCGGAACACGAAACGCCACATAAGCATTATCAGCCCGAAAGGAAGTATCCACGTGAGAAGGAAATCGAGGATATAATTATTCTGCCGGGGCATCACCGAATAGGTCACCCCCTTCTGATCAAGGAGATCCAGAAACCCCTGGGTCGTAATGCCTGCAGTCCGGTACCGTTCCACCGTCGGATCCTGCCGGAACAATGCCGTAGAGGAATACAACGCAGGCTTGGTGTCCCCCCCCGATGAAAGCCGGGGACCGTATCCGGTAAAGTAGGTAGACCCTATCTCGACCCGGGTAATCCTTCCCTCTTCTATATATTGGCGGAAAATAGAAAAATCGATGAGATCATCATTACGGGACA
>JAITWB010000151.1 GCA_031285525.1 Spirochaetaceae bacterium | reverse complement strand
GGTCTTGCCCGGGGGATAGACAGCGCCGCCCACGAGGGCGCTCTTTCTGCAGGGGGAGCCACCGTTGCGGTGCTTGCCTGTGGGGCTGACCGGGTGTATCCGGTTTCTTCGTCTTCCGTTGCCGCCCGGATGCTGGAGCGGGGCGGAGCGCTGGTGAGCGAATACCTTCCCGGTGAGGAGCCGCTGAAGTGGCGCTTTCCTCAGCGGAACCGGCTGATATCCGGGTTTTCCCGGGGGATTGTGGTGGTGGAGGCTCCTGAGAAGTCGGGCGCCCTGATTACTGCGGATTACGCTCTGGAGCAGGGGCGGGATCTCTTTGTGCATACTGTTTCCTCGGACTCGGTAGCAGGGAGCGGAGCCCGGAAGTACGCCCACGATGGAGCGCCGGTAATACGCAGCGCAGAGGATATTCTGCGGATATGGGATAGTGACATGATGCCTGTTTATACGTCTGTCAGAGACGCAAAACAGTGTTCCGCTGGGCAGCCTGCTCAGCAATATGACATTGCAGCGCAGCTGGCATTTGAGTTTGAAAAAGAGTTGTTTTCTGCAATAAAAGGATAGTTTATGGCTGTAAAGAAAAAAGAACTGGTTAAGCCTTCTCTGGTTATCGTTGAGTCCCCTGCAAAGGCGAAGACGATCGAAAAATACCTCGGTCCCGGTTATGTCGTAAAGGCATCCATGGGGCATCTTATCGATCTGCCCAAGTCCCGGATGGCGGTCAATGTGGATGATAATTTTCAGCCCGAATATATCACTGTCAGGGGACGGGCAAAGCTCTTAAAGGAGCTCCAGCGGGATGCCAAGAAGTCCCGTGAAGTGTTACTGGCATCTGATAATGACCGGGAAGGGGAGGCCATCGCATGGCATCTCAAGAACGCTTTTAGCGGAAAGACCGATGCTCCTATCAAGCGTATCGTGTTTAATGAGATCACCCCTCAGGCGATCAACGAATCGGTACAGCACCCAGACGAGATCGATGAGGCAAAGGTAAACGCCCAGAAGGCACGCCGGGTTCTGGACAGATTGGTAGGGTATAATCTCTCTCCCCTGCTCTGGAAGAAGGTCAAGAACGGCCTCTCCGCCGGACGGGTGCAGTCTGTGGCGCTCAGGCTCATCTGCGAGCGGGAGAAGGAAGTGGAAGACTTCATCCCTGAGGAATATTGGACTCTGGATGCGGATTTCCGCAAGGGGAAGTCCCAGTTTACTGCCCAGCTGGTGCAGTATCAGGGGAAGAAACCTGCCCTTTCTGCAAAACCGGAAGTGCAGCTCATCATCGATGAGATACAGAACGCCTCCTGTGAAGTGAGCGATATCAAGACGTCGGAAAAGACCATACGTCCCAAGCCTGCCTTTACCACGTCGAAGCTCCAGCAGGTTGCGGCGAACAGGCTGGGCTTTACTTCCAAGAAGACCATGCAGATCGCCCAGCAGCTCTATGAAGGTATCAATATCGGTTCTACCCGGGTGGGACTTATCACTTATATGCGTACCGACTCGGTGCGTATCTCCCAGACGGCGCTTGCCGAGGTCCGCCAGTGGATAGGGGAGAATTACCCTGCGGAACTGCCTCCGGAGGCTATCGAGTATTCGGTAGAAAAGAAGGCTCAGGACGCCCACGAGGCGATTCGTCCGACTTTTGTCTCCTATACCCCTGAGTATGTGAAGGAATTCCTGAGCCGGGATCAACAGCGGCTCTATGGGATAATCTGGGAGCGCTTTGTCTCCAGCCAGATGAACAACGCCCGGAGCCGCACTACCAGCGTGGACATACAGGCAGGGGAAGCCCTCTTTCGTCTCTCTGCGACCAAGGTGGTGGAAAAGGGTTTTTATCGGGTTATCAAGACCCTCTCCTCAAAGGAGGAGAAGGATGTGGCGCTTCCCGCCCTCAAGGTAGGGGAAGTTTTGGAACCCCTGAAATTCTATCCCGAGCAGCACTTTACTCAAGGGCCTGCCCGATTTACCGACGCTTCTGTGGTTAAGACTTTGGAAGAACGGGGGATCGGACGGCCTTCGACCTATGCGCCTATTATTTCGGTGCTTCTCGACCGCTACTATGTGACCCGGAGCAATAAGCAGCTCGTGCCGACCCAGCTGGGGCGGATGATAAACGATATTCTGGTAGCTTCTTTCCCTGCCGTGGTAGACGTAAACTTTACGGCGAATCTGGAAAACCAGCTCGATGAGGTTGAAGAGGATCATGTCCAGTGGCCCTCTCTGATAGGTGAATTTTTTCATCCCTTTAAGACTCGGGTGGACGAGGTGATGAATACCCTTGAGAGTTTTAAGGGTACCATGGACGAACCCACCGATACGGTGTGCGATCTCTGCGGAAAGCCGATGGTGAAGAAGCTCGGCCGTTTCGGCTTCTTCCTCGCCTGTACCGGGTTCCCGGAGTGCCGGAATACCCGCTCTATCCCTCTGGCGAAGTGTCCCCGTCCGGGTTGTGACGGCGATATCGTAGCCCGCAAGACCAAGGGACGGGGCAAGGAGTTCTTCGGCTGTACAAACTACCCGGAGTGCGACTTTATCAGCCACTTTAAGCCCATAAACGCCGCCTGTCCCGAATGCGGACAGTTTTTGGTGGAGAAATACGACAAGAAGCACGGAGCGTATAAGTCCTGCATCAACCCCGAGTGCAACTACCTGCATACCGCCGATCAGGCGGAGGAGATTGCTGACGGGGCGGAAAAAGACGCGGAGCGGGACGATGAATGAGCAGTGTGCCGATGCATGAATTGACTGAGGAGTTCCTTGCCTGGATATACGGCATCAGGAGTATGTCTCCGAGAACGGTTACCGCCTACCGCAGGGATATGGAGCTCTTCCTCTCTCTGCTGGATGAACACATCGAAGCTGTTCAGGATGTGACCTTGGGGGACCTCCAGCTTTGTATAGCCCGGTTGAGCCGGGGGCAGATCGGAGTACCCAGCGGGAAAAAATACTCCCCGGCGAGTATTAACCGCTTTATTGCATCGGTGCGCGCATTTTTTCGCTACTGTCTCAGGATGGAGCATATCAGCGCCAATCCTGCGGCAAGCTTGAAGACCCTCAAGGCTCCGCAAAAGCTGCCGAGGTTCATGTTCCCCGAGGAGGCTGATGAGATATGCGGTCTGCCGGAGAATGCCGGAATCCTCTGGCCTGAGCGGGACAGAGCGCTCTTTGAGGTGCTCTACTCTTCGGGCTGCCGGGTTTCGGAAGCGGCGGCTCTGACACTGGAATCCCTGTCCAGGGATCTCTCCGGTGCGGGAGTAGTCGGAAAGGGCCGTAAGTTCAGAAGGGTGTTTTTTTCTGATGCGGCGCAGGAAGCGCTGCGTGCATACCTTGCGGTGAGAAGATTGCGTATTCCCTCGGAACGGGATGTGAAACGGCTCTTTGTGAGCCTTCAAGGGAAAGCCCTCTCTGTGCGGGGGATACAATATATAGTAGAGCGTTATGCCGGGAAGACTGCGGAGGGGAAGCCTCTCTCGCCTCACGCATTCCGCCATACCTTTGCCACCTCTTTGGTGGGGAACGGCGCCGATGTACGGGTGGTGCAGGAGCTGTTGGGACA
>JAITWB010000137.1 GCA_031285525.1 Spirochaetaceae bacterium | reverse complement strand
CCCTGCGCCGGGAACTGAACACCGCCCTCGCCGCCGTGAAAGCCCGGAACGCCAATACCTTTCTCCTCAAAACGAAAGACGGGACAGAGGCCATCCCTTTTCACCGAATCGTCTATTGCGAGCTTGAAGGGCGTACCCTCTGCTGTGTCACTGCGGACGGTGAAAAGCGGCGGAGCGTCACTGTACGCACACCCTTTGACGAGGCTGTCTCAGGGCTTATCGCTGACGAACGCTTCATCCGCCCCCACACATCCTTTGCGGTCAACATGGATTATATAAAGAGTATGCACCGCGATTCCCTCATCATGAAGACCGGCGAGAAACTGCCCATAACCAACCGCGCGCTCTCAGGGATTAAAGAGACCTATCTGCAATACTTCTTTGGGAGTAATCGGGGATGAACATCGATAATGCCCTCATGATTATCGGTCCCTTTGTTGCCTTCATCAATCTTTCAGCTATGTTTGTCTATATGCGTCCAAAACACGGAAATGTCTATACGATTTTCATGCTTATCCTGTGCTCGGTGGGATTACACTTTTTGATGCTCTTCACCGGCATTTTGGATACCCCAGCCGAGAAATACACAGGTATTCTATTTTTACCGGTGAATATCTGGTTATTTAAAGGATATCCATTCCAAATCGTATTCGCATTCTTTTTACAGTACCAGATTACCGCCTTGCTGACCCATATCGTCGAAGCCCTGGTGGGCATAACCATTGGTTCCGACAGTCCCTATGCGCTCATCCTGTTTCTTGCATTGTCGATTATTCTGCTGGTAACCTACTCGGTGGTCTTGCTGCGCTATGGACGAGGCCTCTTTGAGCGGATATTTGTGGTGGGAAAACGGAGCGATTGGGTGCTCTATTCGGTTGGTTCGTTTCTTTCGTTTATCACCCTCATATCTCTGGATTGGATCAAGACAGGTCCGCTTTTGTATTTCGGACTGCTCTGTTTCGGCTTCTGGGGGCTGGGGGTTCTCTGCTACACCATCATAGCCACAAACGAGAAAGCCGCCCAGGCGTATCAAGCCAAAACCTTCTCATTGCAAATACAGGCAATGCAGGAACAAACTGAGTCCGAAAAGAAACACCGGCAGGACATGGAAATAATACGCCATGACATGCGTCACGAAATGGGCGCTGTTATGGAACTGTTCCGCACTGGCAAAGAAGCGGAAGCAGAAATGGTCTATACTGATTGGCAGCGTTCGCTCACCGATGCAATCCCTGCGGCGCTCTGCGCAGATCCGGTGTTAAATGCAGTATTCTCCCGGTTTGAACGCAGGGCGGATGATAAAAACATGAGGCTGTATGTCGATTCCAACATCCCCGGCACGCTTCCTATAGACACGATAAAGTTGTCGGTAATGGTATCGAATGCCCTGGAGAACGCACTCACCGCAACGGACACGGTGACCGACAGAGATAAACGTATAATCCGGACAAAGCTTATTCATAGCGGTACGCAAATCGGTTTTGAAGTCATAAACCCCTGTACGGTACCTGTGGAGTTTGACGGCAGAGGCTTACCGGTGACTCACCGGACAGGTCACGGGATCGGAGTGCGTTCCATTGCCGCTTTCGCAGCGGATAACGGGTATCTCCTGAATTTCAGCCATCAGGACGGGATGTTTACCATGCGGCTTCTGATGAACATTCCGGAAGTGAAGGATGTATATTGCTGATGCAAGCTCATCCTGCTAAAAGCTAATTTTGCTTCAGCCACTCATTGATACGGAATCCCAGATCCGCTATCGGCTCCTCTGAGGACACCGCATCCGCCAGATAGGGAATAACGATCTCTTCCTTCATATCCTTCCACCGGAGGGGCAGAATACTGGGAGACCTGAACGCAGAGGCAGGGGGCAGATGCCCGAGAAGCAGGGGATACATCTGCTGAAAAACCCGCTCGTTCACACTCCGCAGGGAAGAAAACCCGCCGGAAATACCGAAACGCACATTTCTCACATCCATCTCACGAGCCCGCTCAAGCAGGGACTTCTGCACATCCTCATCGAAAAACCACAGGATAAACGCCCGGGCGGCATTCCGGTTCTTCGCCTTTCGGTGCATCCCCAGATAGGAAACCTCATCGATAAGGGGAATCTTGCCTGCGCTTCCGCCCTCTCCTTCGCCAGCGCCCTCATCCCCGCGGAGCCAGCGGAATTCGATATTCTGCGAATTGTCCGGATTCAGACCGAAGAGCTCATGACTGGTGGTATAGGCAAACAAACAACGCCCAGAAGTAACCAGTTTTACCTCAGGACTGTAGAGATACTTAAACTGAAAATCATCCTCCGCAGTAACCGAATCGTTTACCGAAGCTGTCCAGTCCCGCAGCCAGAGGATGGTATCCTCCAGAACCTCATTATTCCAGAAAAAGGCGGGTTCCCCTTCCCGAAAATTAACCTTTCTCAAGCTTGCTGCCGCATACAGAAACGTTGGATCCCACCCCGGAGCAAACCCCATGGCAGTAAACAATCCCCGACTGTTCTTCTTATTAAATGCCGCCCCCGCCGCTCGAATCTGATCGAGGGTGAGCATAAAGTCATCCGCAATAAGCCCCTGGTTCTCGGTCGAAAAAATCACCGCAGGAAGGTTAAAGCTCACCGGAATCAGGTATTGTTCACCCTGAATCTTACCCGGCTCAAGAAGTACCTCGTAAAAAGAACGCTCCCCCAGCCCGATCCCGGAAAACAGCGTATCCAGAGAACGGAAATTCGCTCTAATCCGTTCATTTTTAAGCCACGGACCGATAACCAAATCCGGCGTCTTATCCCCTGCGGAAGAAACCGCCTCCGCAGGGTTTTCCCGGTACTGAACGATGATCCTGAAATCCTCCTGCTGGGCGTTGAAAAGCTCCGCATAGGAGACAAATTCAACGCTGTCTGTCCAGAGAACCGCCGTCTCCACGGTATTCGTGAAAACGGCATCTCTTCTTTCGCAGCCGGTAACGCAGAGAAGGCAAATCAGTATGCAGACACAGCGGAGGGAAAGACGGTTCCTCAACGGGTCAACTGCTCCGCCGCTTCGTATATCGCATCGAAGGTTTCCGGAATGGACCCGATATCGACGCTGGAATAGGCAACCCTGAGATGGGATTCATCGATGGCTATCGTCCCGATACCGTACTCGTGGAGGAGCTTCTGCCGCAGTTCTTCGGCATTTACCCCGGTACAGCCCAGGGTCATAAAGTTCCCCGAGTTGAAAGGCAGGGGAGCGAGCGCCGGATGCCCCTTTTTCTCGGACACGCACTTGCGCACCGCCCGATACCGCTCCTCCAGCATCTGGCGGAACACAGTCTTTTCGCCTTCATTGCCGCTTTCGCTCCATGACTTCACGAGTATGGACTGTGTCGGCGTAGAAGCGCAGGAGATAGACGAACGGATAGCCCCCATGAGCTTCTGGTTCAGCGCCGTATAGTGCTGCTCAGTCATCCCCTTGCCTGCGAAGGTGAGGAATCCGGTACGGAAGCCCCAGACATAGTCCTCCTTCGTGGGACCGTCTATCTTGACAGCCAACACCCGCTCATGTATATCTGCGAGAAAGGCAAAAAGGGATTCCTTTTCGATATTCTCCTCGTAGTCCAGCCCGAAATAGGCATCGTCCACCCATACCATTACGTCAGCGCCCTTCTCGGCGGTTTCCCTGACAAGGGAACAAATGGCAACAGCCTCATCCTTGGTAGGGGAGTACCCGGTAGGGTTCTGGGGAAAGTTAAGCAGTATCCGCACTTTTCCGCTCTTCGCCTGCTCCTCCACCGCCGTCCTGAGGGACTCCATGTCGATCCCGGTCTCGGTAAAGAGGGGAAACTGCTTGAGAACCGCATTGTTCCGGGTCTCCACGATAAGCGCATAGTTATCCCAGCAGGGATCGGCGGTCAGAAGCACATCCCCTTCGCCGAGAAAAAGGTCGCAGAGACAGCTTATCCCCGCAGTGAGTCCCGCAGTCACCACCGGAAGGGAACATCCCTTCCCGGCAAGAGTCGGATTCTTCTCATCCATCTTCTGCTTCCAAAGCTTCCGCAGCTCCTCACTTCCCGCAGTGGGGGCATATCCCACCGCCTCAGCAGAGGTCAGAAAGGGCAGTTCCTTCGCAATCGAAGGCAGAATCACCGGCTTCCCGTTTTCCACGGCAGTCCCGATAGTGGCATTCACCTTCTTACCGAATTTCTTCGCTTCCGCGCTCTGAGCAATAATCCCCTTCGGGAAAAACAGCCGCTGCCCCAAACCAGAGAGCATCCTCCCGGCAATCGCCGTTTCAAGCTGTGTATTAAGTTCCTGTGCAAGTGTACTAATCATAGCCCCCATTTTACAATGAAAGGGGGAGTGGTTGTCAATCTGTATAAACATACAGGGCGGGGGAAATTCTTGTATGTTTTTTCAGAAAAGCAGGAATATACCTTTCTAATGAGCTATGATAGAATAGGGATATGAAAGTATATCATGGCGGTTACAGTAGTATAACAAAGCCGGAAATACGGCCTTCCCCACAGAATAAAGACTTTGGTCAAGGCTTTTACTGCACCGAATTACAAACACAAGCTGAAAGATGGTCAAGACGTTTTCAAACGCCTATCGTGAGCATATATGAATATACGGAACAAAACGGTCTCGATATAGTAACCTTTGATGAAATGACAGAGGCATGGCTCGACTTCATCGTAGATTGCCGAAGCGGAAAACCCCATACTCATGACATTGTTATTGGCTCCATGGCAAACGATCAGGTTTGGAACTATGTGGCGGATTTTTTATCCGGCATTCTGACACGGGAGCAGTTTTGGGTATTGGCACAATTCAACCATCCCACACACCAGATTGCATTGTGCAGTATGAAATCCTTAGATTGCCTGCACTTTCTTGAAAGTTATGAGGTACAAGTATGATAGGTAGAGAACCCCAAAACGAAAACGACCTATTTTTTGTCTGCTCTGTCATCGAATACATAGGGCGAAAAACAAAGAACAAGCGCAGTGCAGTCGTTCTCAAACTCGGAGCAACGGAAATCACCCGTCTTTTGGATCTCGCCGATGTGTTTCACTGTGAACCCATTGAAAAGACCGCAGGTGATCTTATTGCGACATATGACATAACCGAAGGCTGTTTTGACAATGTGAGTATGGGCAAATTCCGTATCCCGACCCATTTTGATATGGGAAAGGTCTACAAACGCCTGATCGCAGCTATTTCCGAATCACAGCGCATATCCTTTACAGAAGCGCTCATCGCCGTCTACACATCATGGATCAGCGACAAGATAGATGACTACAACTCAAGCATGTATTTTGAGAGTCCCCAGTACTTGTATGAGTCGTATGTTGCGGGGGAGCCGCTGTGAGGGAATCTATCTCTATTCCTGTTGAACGGATTGTTTTTCCATCAATTGATATGGTGTCACTCTTGCCCCTGTCTGCTGGAAACGATTGACCCCCTCGGGCACCAAACAGTAGGTAAAGGAACCCCACACCGCCTTATTCGACAATCCCTGACTATACTGTAAGACACCTTCACCCGCCCGGATGAGCACCCTTCACCCGCTCGAACGAAGAGGTCACCAGTGAGACCAAGAGGAAGTGGAAACAGGAATCAATACAATAATACGGTAGCGTATGATTATAATGTGGAAGAAGGGCTGGAAGCGTGGGACAGTCCGTTTGACTTTATCTGGAAGATGAATGAGCAGTTGAAAGCAGTGAAGAGGTATTTTACAAATAAGATAAATGCAGGAGTGACAGAAACTGCAAAGAAAGCACTGGAGAGTATGTCAGCGGAGTTTCCGAGCGGGATAGGAATTGGAGTAATAGGTGTCCCGACAAGCGGCGCTCAAACGAATAAGACAATGAAGGAGCGGACGGAAACGACAGCGGCATATAACCAGTGGAAATATTACTGGAAGGAACCGGTAGGGGATGTACGGTCGTATATACCGGGGTTGGGGTTGAGGCTGAATGCAGATTCGAATGCCGAGACCAATACCGTTCCAGGTACAGACTTAAACTTTGTGAACAAAGCCTCATCTGGAACTGACTGCATAGGCTTAGTGCAGCGTGCAACGACGTATCGGGGAAATAGTTATCAGTGGGTAGATGTGAATATGCGAGATAGGGCAGAAAACGCAGGGAATACAGGACATGATGTAGATATTCGGGCGAGAAATACAGGGTATCCGCATAATAACAATAATTATGCAAGTGTGACGATAATCCATCGTGAAGGGATAGGTGATGATAATGATGCATTTACAGAACAAATAACAGAAGAGTCAGGTGTGATGGCTATAGCAAATTTTAATGAGATACGAGAGAAGTTTAGAAGAATAGTGATAGGAGATATAATTCGGTATGACAATGCCCATATAGGGATAGTGCATGGGATAAATACAGGAGGGATAGAGACGGCTCTCAATGTGTATGATTTGATGAAGTCTGTAAGGGTTATAGAGACGACAGCGTGGGGATTATTGAATTATGCCTGTACACGGAATATGTTGCAGGGTGATGGTGCTAACTTTACAGAAGATGAAGCAGGTTCTTGGCATAGAAAAGATGAGTCTACTTTAAGGAACTGGTATATAGAGAGGTTAAAATGAAAGCAAAGATATTATTGATATTATTGATGGTAATACGGGTTTGTGTTTATGGACAGCAGATAAGTATTGCAAAGGTACTTCCCTTTGGAGAACCTATCCAATATTATACAGAATGGGATAGAAATGAAGGAGGAGCTCCTGGTATTGCAATTTTTAGGATTACATCTAATGGTAATTTCTTTTTGAAAGATGTAGGAGGCGATATAAGGAAATATTCTGCTGATGAAGTTCCTTTATGGAGAGTCTATGATAGTGAGATGGAGGAACAAATTTCTATAGAAAGTATGTTTCAAGGAACATCTACAGATGGTGTTATTGGGAGGTATTTCTATTTTGGAACACGTGGTGGTAGTGAAGGCTGGATAAGAGTATATGATGAAAGAATATCATTAACTACTCCTGCCTATATATTTGGAACACGGAAAGGATTAACAGGACGAGATGTGTTGAGTGGAAGTACCCCTCCATATATAACAGGTAATATATTTTTCTGGGAAACTTCCAATGGAGATCTAGTAAGTTGGGAGTTATTAGGGGAAGGTCAGACACAGTATCGAGGGATAGAAGAAACGAAACAGTGGTTGGCAGAGGGAAATGCAGAAAAAGTGGGATATCATAAATCTAATGGACGTTCAATGTTTGGAGATTTTTATATGATATCTCGTGCTTTGAACTATTGGAAGAAGGAAATAATATTCCCAGAAGGAGAATATAAAGAGTTAAAGAATCCATCAAACTTCTGGTATATAGGAACAGATGGAAAGGGACTGAATTATTATCGGATACTGAAAACGGATAAACTATTGCGTCAGTTTCCTGATAGTAGTACCAAAGTAAAGACTGTGATAGCGATAGAGGATACATGGACAGGAAAGGTAGTAATACGGGAATATCCAGAAGGTACATGGGATCCACCTCGGAGAGATTATGAGGGAAGAGTGGAAGTCGTAGGGATGTATCCGTGGGCAGTCCATCCAAATGGGGATGTATATTACTGGGATGCAGATACTGAGAAAGAAGAATATCAGTTGAAACGGTTGGTAAATGACTGGTGGGAAGAAATAGGTATCCCAGAACGGAAGATAGGACGGATAAAGGAGAACTATATACCGTTAAGGCTAGAGAAGACAGAAGCAAGTGGAAACAATGGATATAATTATGAAAATGAGTATGTGTGGATAAAGGAAGAGAGTGAAGATGGATGGGTGTTGATAGAAAAGATAGATGGACGTGTTGGGTGGATTAAAGGAAGTAGTATCTATTATGACCAGTGGTGAGATAAGGGAAGTAAACGGTACTGATGGAGTAAATTGAACAAAAAAGACGGGATGCTTTTATAGAAGTGATCCCGTCTTTTTTGAGAAGCAAAATTACGAAATACCAGTGTGAAATATACTGGATCCGAATCCTGCGCAGATAGAGGTAAGTATAAATCAGATGAGCGAGCAGGATAGTACGATAGGAGAGGTGGGTACCGAATACAGGAGAGTATTTGGTGTTGAGGGAAGTGGGAGTAAAACTGAAGGACATCAACGGGACGGTACTAAGGAGTGGATCTGTAAAGGATGAGGAGTTAGAGATAGTAGTGACAGGAGCGAAGGATAGAGGCTATATCCATAATGACGGAAATGGTAATATTGACTTATGATGTTTTTGTGAGTATTCAATTCAACCTATACAGAGATTCACTAAACTATAACAAGCTTTGTGCCGAGAATGAAGCGAGGATGTCCAATGGATGATAAAGAATTTTCGGCCGCCCTGCTTCAGGCCGCTGAAGAGCGTAAAAGCTGGTATGACACATCGGAATTGCCCAAGCTTCGGGACGATTACAAGGGCTTTCAGGATTCCGTTTCCCGTATTCTCAATATTTTCTTGAAGAAAAAGCTTATCGATGAAGATCCGTATAAGCATGAAAAGAAAATATCCGACATTCAGATCCCCTCGGATGAGATTTATGCCGAAAACGACCGCACGGTGGTCATTGGAACCCGGCTTTCGGATTATGAGTTATCCCTCGATTTTCTGTACAGTTACTATAAATTCTCCGTAGACGGACTTCCGCTGGAACGAATAAAAAGACTGATTGCCCTGAACAATAGCTTTAACTGGAACAATGTCAGTGTGACTTCGGACAAACCGAATACCCGAGGGCTTGCGGAGATACTCCAATCGGTTTTACAGGGGAACGATGCCCTCTCGGTGAGTATGATCAACGACAGTCTCTCCCGAATACGGAAAAGTCTCGAAAGTATTACGGAAATACTCAAAAGGCTCACCGATTTCCAGAAGGAATGTTACAAGATCGAGATACGGAATAAGGTACTCTCCGTTCCCGCTTTCGACAGGGCAAAGGCTGCGGAAAGTCCTGCCGCTGCCATGCAGCAGATACGGAAGATACTTCCTACCGCCATGGGCAAGAAAAGTTTTTATCCCGAGCTCATCGAGGAACTTATTCAGGAGGAATTCGGGGTTAATAAAGATGCCCTGCGTACCAAGCTGATCGAAAAGATTGCTGTCTCAGATGGGAAAAAAGAAGAAAAGGAACAGCAGATTGACCTCAAGGAGCTTCTCCTGGACGGAGTGCGTACCATAGCGAGTACCGCCCCTCAGTATGAGCAGATACTGCCCAAGCTGGAAGAAAACAAGAATGTGATCAATAGCCAGCACAATGGGTTTATGCACAGACTGAAGATGCTCCTCCGAAAGGCATTTAATATAGAAGAAAAGGAGCTGGAATATACCATTATGGTAACAGATCCCATAACCCAACTCCAAAAAAACAAGAGCGTTAATTACAGTGAACTGGTCAGCGGATTGACTAAGCGGGTGCGGGTGTATAATGCGGTGTCCATAAAGAAATCCCAAGGGTATCAGAAGCTGGAAGCCCAGACCGAGGCGTATGTGCTGGATTTCCTCATCAAACAACAGAGCGAGAATCAGGGGCTTTTGACCACCCTCAATGCTCTGGATGATTTTTTCAAGACCTCGGCGCTTCCGGGAAACCGTTCCCGTATCAAGGGATTGAAGGTTGAACTGGGAGCTATAAAAAGCGCCCTGGTTAAGGCGAACCAGTATAGGGCGGAATATCTGTCTACCAAAGAGGAACAGGAACAGTTGGCACGGATGGGACTCAAATGATATATATACAGAAAAGACAGGTACTCCTGACGGCAATAGTATTGGTGTTTTTTCAGTGGGGACTTTGTTCCCAAGGGAGCAGTTCCCGTGGAACAAGTTCCCTAGAAAACGATTCCTCTGGCTCGGGCTTTAGCCCCACGTTGCAGAAGGAATTCGTTATAGTCGATTCGGTACAGAACTTCGACCTGAATCCCCATACAGCAACTTATGCTTCTGAGGCGCAGCTGCTTACCGGTCTCTCCGAGGGGCTCTTCTCCTATGATCCCCAAACGCTTGAGCCGCTTCCCGCTATTGCCGAAACGTACCACGTTTCGGAGGATAAGCTGGTATGGACGTTCACCATCAGGGAGGGTACCAAATTCAGTAACGGCGACGCCATAACCGCCGAAACTGTCAGGGATTCCTGGATGACCCTTCTCTCCCCGGACAAGAAGGCGCCTTATGCCTCCCTGCTTGACTGCATCTCCGGAGCCGAAGCGTATCGGACAGGAAATGCGGCCGCTGAGAAAGTCATGATTCGGGCGAGAGACACCAGAACTCTTGAGGTCACCCTCAACTCCCCTGCGGAGCACTTTTCCAAGATACTCTGCCACCATGCCTTTTCCGCAGTTTCACCAAAGCAGGATGTCTGGAGCGGTCCCTTTACGATTGCGTCCAGAACTGCCGATGAAATCATACTGACAAAGAATGAACAGTACTGGGATGCTGCAAACACAGCGCTTCCTTCTATTAAGTTCCTGATTACCCAGGACTTACAGCACGCTACCTATATGTATAATATCGGCACTGCTCACTGGCTCTGCGACACCATAGATTACCAGCGTATACTTGCGCCTGATACGATTCACGTTGCGCCGCTGTTCGCCACGGAGTACTTGTTTTTCCGTATCGATGATACCAGTCCCTGGAATAATCCGGACCTCCGCAATGCCCTCGTAAAGGCTGTTCCCTGGGAGACTCTGCGGGAAGCATATATCATCCCGGCAGAAACGATGATTTTCCCCCTCAACGGTTATCCCCGAGTCAAGGGTCTGGCAGAACAGGACATGGATGAAGCCCTCAGGCTGCTGGAAAAAGCGGGGTATGGGATTCCCACAGGGGAGAATTCGGGAAAGGCACGGCCAAAGCTGGTTATCAATATTCCCAGCTATGACAGCTATTCGAAACAGTTGGAGCTCCTTACGGCAGCATGGAGCGATCTGGGCATTATAGTCGAAGCGGTGAGCACCGATTCTGCGCTGTATCAGGATGCGATAAAAACCGCCGATGCAGATATATTCCTCTACATTTGGATCGGGGATTTCGCAGACCCTTTAGCCTTCCTCGAACTGTTTCGGGGAAGCTCCTCGCTCAACGAAACGGGCTGGAAAAACGACGACTACGAGAAGCTCCTCGCAGAGGCGGCAAAGCTCACTGACCCGTCGAAGCGGTACAAAAAGCTTGCGGAAGCGGAACAGCTGCTCCTCGATTCAGGCATCGTACTGCCCCTCTCTCACACGGTGTCGGTAAACGTTATCGAGCTCCTTGAGATCGGCGGCTGGTACGAAAATGCCCTCGATATTCATCCCTTAAAGCATCTCTTTTTTACCCACGGACGGCAGATGTCGAATATTACGCAGATTGAATAACTGCAACAGGATGATACCGACAACGGATACGCCGTATAAGGCTCTGAACTCGCCGAATGGTATTCCTGCAACGATTCCGCTCATCTCGATGAGATCTTTTAGTTTGCCCCCGGCTATGGGTCCCAATAGCAGGGTAATTCCTATGGCGGCGGAGAAAAAATTATCGTGGATGATCCTGCCTTCATTCGGAATCAGTTCGTATCTTCTATTAAATATGGAAACGTTGAAGCCCGCATTGGCAATTGCTCCGAAGAAGAAGGAGATGGGCAGCAGGATACGGGCGTTTTCCTGGGACGGCAGCATTTTAAAGAGCGCTTCAAATGCGAAAAACCAGAGACAGGCATAGAGAGTGAATGCGTGTCCCTTCTTGTCGCTCAGCTTTCCCCAGAGGAAGAAGAGAAAGATCATCGGCAGGGACATGCAAAGCTGTTCGATGAGGGTGATTTCGGTGTAACTCAATCCCAGGTATTTAAGCATGTAGACGATGTTAAAACTGGCGGAAATATATACCAAAAAGTAAAAGAGCGACATATAGATAACGAAGTCTCTAAAGGCTTTGTTCTGTAGGGGTATCGTGAATAAATCCTTTACTGTATATTTTTTCGTCACATCTTGACTGACCTGTACGTCGTCGATTTTGAGTAATGTGATGATTTCAAACAGCGCAAGAATAAAGGCAATACCGAATAGTATGGCAAAGGCGATGTACAGATAGCCCTGGGCTTTCATGGCATCGACGAAGCGTCCGCCTATGATGGCAAGCGCCACAGAGACGATAAACTGTACAGTCATTCTAAGGGCTATGTAGCGTCCCCGGGTTTCTTCCTCCACAAAATGGATGAGCCAATTGTTCAGAGACACCAGTGTTTGGGCTTGCAGGGAAAAGGCGATCACGATGAGGGGTACGAAGACAAATACCTGCATCTGTTGAGGCACGGTAATCGGGATGAGGACGATTAACACGGTAACGGTTTTTGAGAGGGCTGTTAAAAAGAGGGTAACCTTTTTCCTGCTTTTGAAGCGTTCCATAAAGGGCGCGAAGAATATGATCGCCGCTCCGCAGGCATTCATGAGAACCATCATGTACGACAGCAGTGTATCTCCCGCTCCCATCATCGATGCCAGTCCCGTTAAAAAAACGCCGCCGGTCAATACGCTGAATGCGGTAGCAAAAGCGATTTGTATTTGAAACTTGTTTTTCACTTTCCTTCGCCTTCGGTAAATATCGCATCCGCTGTCAGGGAAGCCATTCCTGCAATAAAATATTTTTTAAAATCCGAATCCACCGATAGCTTGGGTATCATGGGAGGAGGCAGCCGCTTGGTAATATATTCCCCGATAGCTTCTCCGTCTATAAAAAAGTCTGCATCGCTGCAGAGCATGATGTGCTGGGGATTTATGGTACAGCATATCACTGATAGCAATAATGCGATAATTCTCATACATTCCTTTTCACTGGAAGCATTGTATATGGCTTCACAAAAAGTGCGTTTATCGTCATAGGGCATAAGCCACAATTCTCCTGCATAGTTTCCCATACCGTGGATGATTTTATTCCCCTCCACAAATCCGGCGCTGATTTGATTGCAGGAAGCTTCAAAGTTAATGAAGGCTACAGTGGAGGGAGCTGAGTACAGCTCAGCTGAGTACAGCTCGGCTGGATGCAGTTCCTTTTGTATCTGCCTGGAAAAGCCAAGGGCAGAGGATCTCAAATCGTTTTCGACAATTATGGGCATATCAAAATGCTGTTTTAATACCGGAAGCACATCAACGGTATAAAGTGTTTCCAGCACTTTTTGGATGTATCCATCGGGAGACACAATTCCGGGAACCCCAATTCCTATAGCCCGGGTCTTTTCAGTGATCCGGTCGCTCAATATCTCTTTGATCGTACCGGCGAGATCTTGATATCTTCTGAGAGAAATAACTTGAGTTTCCAACACTTCTGAATGAATGTTTACCCGAGACACAAGGATGTCTTTTTCTGTCGTGTGTATAGAATTAGGTCTCTGGGTGACACAGATAGAGATGCCTTCGTAACACTCATCGTTGATGATAAACTGCTCCGACCTTCTGCCGCCGGAGGATTCAGCGAGTCCCAGACTTACCAGTTCTCCCCGGGCAAGCATTTCATTCATGATGGCTCGAACCGTGGTAATACTGATTCCTGTTTCGGCGGAGATTTCGGCGCAGGTCAAGGCGGTTCTGCGCATACAGATATTCCTGATAATGGTTTGGTTTATCACCTTTATTGTATTCGGCTTTCCGGCCTGGTTCATATCACTCCTCCTTCAATAGACTGCTCTGTTCTAAGCAGTTTTCTGAGAATAAAAAATAACGCAATTGCAAGGGGAATGAATGAGCCCAGCCATGCAAGCGGTTCTGAAAGACATATTCCGGTGTAGCCTAACCAAGGAGCGAGGAAAAACACTGCGCCTATCCGCACTGCCAATTCCATAAATCCTGCAATTGTAGGAAAGAGGCTGTTGCCCAAGCCTTGCAGGGTGTACCGGAATATGAAGAGCAGCGCCAGAATGCTGTAACAGCTTCCGGTGTAGATAAGATAGGTATGGGTGAACGATACTGCTTCGGG
>JAITWB010000103.1 GCA_031285525.1 Spirochaetaceae bacterium | reverse complement strand
TTTTAGCTCTTTTATACTGTTTTTTCCACATTTAAGTTCTCTTTTTAATGTTGGAATGGTGCCGACATTTGACACTCTTTCACTGTCCAGTAGTCTCACCTCGTAGGGACTTCACCTCATAGCAGGAGCTTCCGCATCAGAACCGACATCGCACTGCTATCAGCTTTCTCCCTCCCGTTCATCCACCGCATAAAAAAGGCAGACGAAGAACTTCCGTTCCGCATCTGCCTTTCCGTTATCGAACTACATTTAGCCAAAAATCCCGCGTTCGCCTAATCAGAGATATCGATCTTCCGTTTAGCCCTCACCCAGAGCCTTCTCCGTCCATACCGCTTCCGCTCCTCGCCACAGACTTCCACTCCTCACTACCCTTACAACTCCCTAAAAACCATGTACATCTCCCGATCACGAGATGTACATCTCGTGATCAAGACTCGTACATCTCGTGATCAAGACTTGTACATCTCGTGATCGAGACCTGTACACCATTTTATGACGAATCTTTTTCTTCATAAAAAAGTATATTTTTTTAAAAGACCTGTACATCTCTTTTAAAAACTTTTTTATTTTTCGTTGACAAAATAATTTCTTTTTCGTATCATTTATCTATAATTTATTAGCGAAGGAGATTACTGCATTATGTCTATCAAATTACGGAAAATTCAGAGGAAGAACCCCGTAAATCCGGATGTGGTAAAATGGTATTTTACACAGGAAAAATCAGGAACAGTTGGGATGAAGGACATCGCTAACGAAATTGCGAAGAGATCATCAATGTCTGTAGGTGACGTACAGGCTGTATTGACTACCTTGGTTGATTCCATGCCATTATACTTAAAACTTGGTCAAACGATAAAACTGGAAGGATTTGGTTCTTTCCGTATTTCCGTTACCAGTGAAGGAATGGAAACACCGGAAGAGTTAGGAACCCATCATGTAAAGGGAACTAAATTACTTTTTCAACCGAGCACAAACTTAAAACGAGATCTCACTGACATTTCTTTTGAAACGATTGATGATGATTAAGTAAAAAAGAGAAGGTAGGAAAGGTAGAAAAGAGAAGATACAAGGGAGAAAAGAAGAGAATCCCAATATCACACTCCGTCTCAAGATCCCGGAAGCCCTTCCCTTTTCTCTTTTCTCCCTTCTCTTTTTTACCTTATCCCTTGTTCGTCCTTCACCATATAGATGAACGGAATACTTACCAGCGTCACAACACCTTTAACAATAATATTGGCAATCACAATCGACCACACCACAGCAATAGGCATATCCCCGCCAAAGGCTATCCAGCAAAAAATCATGGAATCTACGGGAATACTGACAACGTTAGAAACAAGCACCCGTGACCACTGATGCCGTCTCGTCACCTTGGTAACCCAGAAGTGATAAATCTCCGTATCAAGCAGCTCAGAAACAAGCTCCGCAATAATGCTCGCCGCAACGATACGCCACACCGGACCAAGAACCGCGGCAAAGGCCTCTTGCAGCTCCCAGGTCGGATCCGCCGGAATAAGCGCAATCAACGCAAAGTACCCTGCCATGACAAGATTAATCGCACCGCAGGTAAAGATAATACTCCTCGCCGCCTTCTTGCCCAGCTTCTTATGGATCATATCCCGCAGGGTAAACGTAATGGGATAGATAAACGTCCCGCCGTCAATACTCATCTGAAACAGATAGCCTATTTTCAAACTTCCCACATCAGCAAGAATCTGAGCCGCAGCATAAGCGGCAATAATAATCACCCCGGAAAGGGGGATTAACCCTGACACAATCCCTGCAGCGGAACTGTTCTTTTCAATACTCATATTTCACATCCCAAAAAATATTTTTAAAGCCGAGCTACTTTCGCTGCCAGGAAAACAGTTTACTCAAAACCGACTTCAATGTAGTACCATACTTACTTGCAAGCTCACTGCCCGAAAACTTCAATATCGCCTCGTTCGTACCTGCCACAAGAAGAACATTATTTTCGCTAAACCGATATGACGGATCATTCGGAAACTTAAACTCCTCATCAAGCCCTTCCCTATAAGCGACAACATTCAAATCATATCGCTGACGAATATTTGCTTCTATTAACGTCTTCCCGATTACCTCCGGAGACGCCCGAATTTCAGCAAGGGACATATTCTGGGATATGGACATAAAGTTAAACAGCGCATTCGAAATAAGCAGCGGCGTCACATGCTTCGCCGCTTCCAGATCCGGAAAAACAACCGTGGTCGCCCCCACCATCTTCAACACCTCACCGTGTTCATCGGTTTCGGCTTTCACAATAATATTCTTCACACCCATCTTATGCAGATAATTCGTCGTCATAATGGATGCCTCTATCTTCCCGCCCACATCGACAATAACGCAATCGATATCCTGAGGGATAATTTTCTGCAGTGCCTCCTCATTAATGGCATCGGTAACAAAAGCATCCTTCGCCATATCCTTATATTTTTCAATAATCTCCGCATCACGGTCAATAATAATAATCTCAGAAACAAAAACAGTGAGCTCCTCCAACATCCGTATCCCAAAAGTACCCAGCCCGATAATAGCAATTTGTTTCATACAAGCCCTCCTATCCTACCAGAATATGTTCATCCGGATACTCAACATACCGCGCCCGTGTATAGCTGGTCATATTCAACGCCATCGCAAAAACACCGGTACGTCCGACAAACATCGTTAAAATAATCAACAGCTTCCCCCCTTCGGACAAATGGGGCGACAGCGCCTGCGAAAGCCCGACAGTACCAAAAGCCGAAACCACTTCAAAAAACAAATCAAACAGCGTGAACGTCCCAGCCTCAAGCAAAGCGCCCTCTGTTATGGAAACCCCGATAAAAAAAGCAAACACAATAAACAAACTCTTACAGAGAATCCCAATCGCCTTTTCTGTGGTAGCCATATTTATCCTGCGGTCTATCAGGGGCACACCCTTCCCTCTCGCATTCCCATTAATGGTATACAACACCAACACAAAAAAAGTCGTCGTCTTTATCCCCCCCGCAATAGACCCCGGAGACCCGCCGATAAACATCAGCAGCGCCGTCGAAATCTTCCCAATCGGAGCAAACTCAGTCTGAGGAATACTTTCAAACCCCGCAGTCCTCGCTGTCACAGACTGAAAAAGGGATGCGAATATCTTCTCACTCAACGAAAGACTTTGAAAGGTTTCCGTATTGGTAGACAAAAAAACAACCAGCGCCCCAACGACGATAAGAGAGATAGTCATGCCCAGAACAATCTTCGTATGCAGCGACAACCGATGCCGCTTATGTATAATCGTCTGATAGATATTCTTCATCACGATAAAGCCCAATCCCCCGGAAACGATAAGACACATCACGATAGTATTCACTCCAGCAGAGTCCCGAAAACCAGCGAGATTATCTGAATAAGGGGTAAACCCGGCATTACAAAAAGCGGAAATAGAAAGGAAGACCGACGTAAACAGCGGAGACTCGATATTCCGCCCCCGCAGCGCCAGCCAAAGGGCAAGTACACCGATAGCCTCTATAGTAAACATAAAGAGAATAATATTCTTCAATATCTTCCGGGGATTCGTCTCCACCTCATCGATAAAAAACTCCCTGATAACCCGGCGGTTTACCAGAGAAACCTTCTTCGACGGCATGGCAAGATACATAACAATAAAACTGATAATACCGAGCCCGCCTAATTCAATAAGGAGCATTATAATGAAGAAACCGGTCTTCGTATAAACCGCCATATCCACCGTCGAAAGCCCGGTAACACACACCGCCGACACGGCAGTAAACAACGCATCCACAAAAGAAACCGGCTGTCCCGATATATACGCCCCGGGAATCTGCAAGAGAAAGGTCCCGGTAAAACTGAGCAGAATGAAATACGAGAACAGCTGCACCTTATCAAAGGACACTTTAAACCGCATACTCCTATTATATGCGGTTTTACCTCTCCATATCAATATTTACGAAAGCGATTTATAGCTAAACCACCAATCATAGCCCTCATACTTCTACTTAAATTCCAGAGCCATCGCCCCGGGCAAGTCCAGTTCTTTTGTGTTTAGTTTTGTGGTATTCTGCGTCCCCAGCCTAAAAAGTTGGGCTTTTTATGATATTCTATAATCCTTCTTAATTTTCACCCCGTCCCCTTTTTGTTATACCCAACACTGCCCCGGGGACGGGGGTCTTTATCACTACCCACCACTTCCGGTACTCCCGGTATTGCTCACAAGGGAAGTATCCGTTTTTACAAAACCGCTGTTTAGGCGTATACTTACTATCATGAATAGACTTGCAAACAAAGGAATCCCAACAGCGAACATCTCTACGGCGCTGCCTCGCCTTGCCGCAAGGCTTTGCCTTACCCTCCTCGTAATCGCCATCACCGTCTCGTGCCGGAGTATCCCTGCCGAAGCAGCCCTCCGGGATGAACAGTTCACCGGCTCAGTGCAATCGGTACCTATGACTGCGCTGGATATGTCGTAACAGACTGAACAGTATACCAGCCGCATAGAGATTCCCTTTTTCGAAGGTGAAGAGCCCTTGAACGAAGAGATAAGCGCTATCCTCCGCAGTCAGTACGCCATATTCCGGGCGTCCATACCCAAAGAGCAAAGCGATGCATTGCGGCAAAGCGATGCATCGCTGGAAACCGGAACGCCGCCGTATGAGTTCATCTTCAATTGGACATACAAACGGATAAACCCCGCCTTTATCAGCCTGTACTTCAACAGTTATTACTATACCGGAGGGGCAAACGGTATCCAAACCTGCTTTTCGGTGAATTATAACAACGAGACCGGGGAGTTTATAACCCTTGCGGATCTGCTGGGCACAGATAAGCCGGGATGGCTTGAGGAGCTCTCCCAAACAGTTCGGAAGCAGCTTGAAGAGACGATAAACATCGCCGGGGACTCTGTACTGACAGGGATGATCGAAGAAGGCACAACCCCTGATGAGAAGAACTTTTCGGTATTTGTATTCGATGAGACCACTATTACGCTCTACTTTCAGAAATATCAGACCGCTCCGGGGTCATTCGGCATTCTGTCCGCAATAAAAAAGAGAAAATAGAAGGTAAAAGGGAGAAAAGAATTCTACAGGGATTCTTTTCTCATTTCTCCCTGCTCATTTCTACCTTCCCCTTTACCCACCCCAGTACATCCGCAATCACCTCATCCTTATTCAGCTCATTGAGCATCTCATGCCGTCCCTCGGGCTGATTATCATTATTGGTTCCGCTGTTATCCTTGCGTTGATGGCGGCGTTTATGCTGCTGTTGTTCTCTGGACGTATCGAGAAGGCGCTCATTCTTGATCCCCTT
>JAITWB010000239.1 GCA_031285525.1 Spirochaetaceae bacterium | reverse complement strand
TACCGCTTCCGGCGGTGTCCGGGGCAGGGAGTTGGAGAGCGGTTTTGATTTTACCTGCAACTCCCTCCGGTATGATCGTAAAACCAAGATAGCCCTGCTTTTGGGTGACGTGACTATGGACGATCCTGATAACGAGGTGGTAGCGGCGGCAAGCAGGATCGAGTACGACCAGAATACCGAAATCGCTGTTATGCAGATAGATGTGCATATAACCCAGAAAACCACTGTTTGTACCAGCGCCTTTGCCGTTTATCGGCGCAGGGATGAAATGCTGGAATTGATGGGTAATCCCATCGTCGTTAGGGAGAGTGATACCTTTCGGGGGCAGGAGATACGTATAAATCTGGATACCGAGGAAATCATAATGGAAGGCAATGTCCGGGGCTCTGTGGTAGACACCAAGGAGGCGCAGGATGATCCACAGTGATATCACTCAGCCTGATCTCCCCTGGGCTGCGGAGGAGCTTCCTCAAAAGAAGGTCTTTTCAGAAAACAATGTTCTCCGGGTAGCGAGCCTCTATAAGAGCTTTGGGAAGAAACAAGCCGTCCGGGGTGTTGATTTTTCCATGCAAACCGGGGAGATTCTGGGACTCTTAGGACCGAACGGCGCAGGAAAAACCACCTCTTTTTATATGATCGTCGGTTTTTACCAGCCCACCCACGGGGAGGTCTTCCTTAACAATACGCAAATTACCCAGCTGCCCATGTATAAACGGGCGCGTCTCGGTATCTCCTATCTGCCCCAGGAAGCATCGGTATTCCGTAAGTTGACAGTAGAAAAAAATATCTGGGCAGTTTTGGAGACGAGGAAGGATCTGAGCAGTGAGCAGAAAAAGCACAAACTGGAGCAGCTCATCGATGAGTTTTCTATTCAGGAAATCCGCAAGCAGCCTGCCTACACTCTTTCCGGGGGGGAGCGCAGGCGCACGGAGATAGCCCGTTCCCTTGCCATTGAACCTAAGTTTCTCCTTTTGGATGAACCCTTTGCGGGTATCGACCCTATAGCAGTGAGCGACATAAAAGCCATGGTTCGGCTTCTGGCGGCTCGGGGTATAGGGGTGCTTATAACGGATCACAACGTCCGGGATACGCTGGAGATAACCGACCGGGCTGTGATCATCAACCACGGTCAGATAATGGTTCAAGGATCCCGGCAGGAAATTCTCGAATCACGTCTCGCCCGTGAGGTATACCTAGGCGAAGAGTTCAAGATGTAAGAAAAAGTATACATATCTCCATTTCTCTTCCTTGACAAAATGTGTCTATAAGGGATATTCTGTAACTTGACAGCATGTAATTATGGAGTCACCTTGTTATGGAAATAGTATTATTTGTGGTGCTCCCGATTGCTGGTATTTTCCTTGGATGGACTATTCGCTGGCTGTACGCCAGATTTCAACTATCTGCATCTGAACAGAGGGCGGAACGTGTAAAACAGGATGCTATTAAAGAAGCAGAAGCACAGAAGAAAGAAATTCTCTTAGAGGCGAAAGAGCAGCTAATTAGGGAGAGGAACCAGCAAGAGCGGGAAAGTAGGGAACGCCGCAGTGAATTGCAGCGTTATGAACGGCGGCTTATAACAAAAGAGGAGACGCTGGAGAAGCGGTCTCAAGTCTTTGATAAGCAGGATCAGCATTATGCCGAGAGAGGCGTTCTGCTGGACAAGCGGGAACAGGTTCTTGTGAACGAGGAAGAGCGGTATAGGCAGGAGCTTGAGCGTATTTCAGGGCTCACGGCTGCCGAAGCGAAGACGCTCATCATACAGGATCTGGAAAACGAGGCTCGCCACGATGCGCAGGCGTTGCTGAACAAGATAGAGCAGGAGGCGCAGCTTTCTTCGGAGAAGAAGGCTCGGGAGGTCTTGCTGTCTACGATTCAGCGTATCGCTACGGAGACGACCAGCGATATCACCGTTACCACGGTGTCGCTGCCCAGCGATGAGATGAAGGGACGGATTATCGGCCGTGAAGGACGCAATATCCGCGCTCTGGAAACGCTTACGGGTGTTGATGTTATCATTGACGATACCCCTGAGGCGGTGGTTATTTCCTGTTTCGATCCGGTACGCAAGGAGATTGCGAAGGTTGCGCTGGAGCGGCTTATAACCGACGGGCGTATCCATCCGGCGCGGATCGAAGAGATCGTGCAGAAGGTAACCAGGGAGATATCCCAGAAGATCTATGAGGAGGGCGAAAAGGTTCTCTTTGATCTGGGTATCCATAATATGAATCAAGACGGCGTTCGGGCGCTGGGACGGCTGTATTTCCGTACCAGTTATGGACAGAATGTGCTCTACCACTCCAAAGAGGTGGCGATCATCGCCGGAACCCTTGCGGCGGAACTGGGCGTAAATCGGGAGCTTGCGAAGCGGGCTGCAATACTCCACGACATCGGTAAGGGGGCGGAGAACGATTCCGACCAGAACCACGCCGAAGTGGGTATGGAGATTGCCCGTAAGATGGGTGAGGATGCGATGATTATTAATGCCATCGGCGCCCACCATAACGATGTTGAGCCTGCGACTATCGAGGCTGTTATCGTACAGATTGCCGATGCTATCTCCGCCGCACGGCCGGGAGCGCGCCGGGAGACCATAGACAACTACGTTAAACGGTTGGAAAACCTTGAATCCATTGCGGAGAACTTTAACGGAGTCGAGAAGGCCTATGCGATACAGGCGGGACGGGAGCTTCGGGTGCTGGTGAGTAACGAGAAGATTCCCGACGGCAATGTGAAGGAACTGGCGCGGCAGATCGCTAAACAGATCGAAACGGATCTCAGGTATCCGGGACGTATAAAGATAACGATGATCCGGGAGACCCGTATCGTCGAGTATGCTCGGTAACGGAAATCGGATGTTTTCGTAATGCAGCCGGGAGAAGGAACCTCTATTTTGAGTGTTTTTTCTTCCGGCTGTTTTTTATGCAAACAAACAGCCAAATACACGCATATTTGTAGTCAACATCGTTAAAAACAGATATAATGGTGATATCATATAACTATTGGGGGGTATGTATGAAAGTTATGAGATATAGTGCAATTCTTTTCTCCCTGATGGTACTCTTTTCCTGTGACAGAGGTGTTTCCAGAGAAGATAGACTGGATCCCAATAATCCTGTCTCCCTTACTATATGGCATTACTATAATGGTCCCCAAAAGCGAGCCTTTGACCAGATGGTCACCCTGTTTAACGAGACTGAAGGGTTTCGCCGGGGCATATCCGTTGAGGCATTCAGTCAGGGCGGGATCAATCAGCTTTTTGAACGGGTTGAAGCCGCAGCTCTGAAAGAAGTGGGCGCTGCCCGGATGCCCGATATTTTTGCCGCCTATGCGGATTTTGCCTATGCCCTTGACATGCTTGGTGTTACAGCGGATCTTGCTCCTTATATATCCAGCCGGGAACTGTCGAGATATGTGGATTCCTATGTGGAAGAAGGATATATTGACAGCGCCGGAGGGCTCACCATTTTTCCTACCGCAAAATCAACCGAAGTACTGATGGTCAATAAAACGGACTGGGATATATTTGCCGAAGCTACCGGTGTTTTAGTGGAGCTTTTGGACACCTGGGAAGGGG
>JAITWB010000069.1 GCA_031285525.1 Spirochaetaceae bacterium | reverse complement strand
AGGGCAATTATCGCTTCCTTGGAATTTTCGAGATTAGGCTCAATCGTCAGAGTAGCCGGCTTCTCGGTAGGGGCATGAAGGTTGAGGGTGACCCCTGGTATGAGATCATCCACCTTATTGGTTCCTCTCGTGATCCGTATCCCCTGATAGGTGAATTCCGCATCCCCTGCTGTTTCCACCGGGTTAAGGGGAACGTAACCGCTCCCTGCTGGATTCGTATATGCAAAAGCGTCCGAGAGGACAGCCGTCTTATCCTGAGTTGTATTGCGCACCACAATGCTTTCTGCGGAACCGTAAGCGCTCAAATCCACGGTATAAGAGTTTCGCGCCGCCGTGTCCGGGTTGGAAGGCGTATCTGCCTCAGAAACGGTTCCTGTCGAAGAAACAGCTTCCAGCGGAATCTCGCTGCCATCCTGAAGGCGTAAAAAGACCATCGTCTCGCTCTGTTCCGGTACGGCAGGGGAGGGCACCTCCGGCATAACCGCCTCGGAGCCTCTGTTTTCTATCACCATCCCCTTAAAATCAGCGCTTCCCGCCGTTCCGGGTACTTCCATACCGTTTCCGTCATCATCGGTAAAGTCTATCCCTGTCTCAGGCGGCGTATAGGCTTCTGTCGAAAGGGAAAACTCCACCAGCGCCGCCTCGCCTGAACGAGCCTGTTCCGGCAGCATGAGCTGAAAAGCGCTCTGAGGAAGGGCGGTAATACTGCCCTGACTAATCGCTGTATCCCGCATATTCATGCCGGGAACCGCTGTAACCTCCGACGGTTCGAGCCCGAAAGGCGTTCCCTCGTCGGCGCTTTTCTCGACGATCCCTGCATCCAGAGCGAGATCCAGCGCTGCTCCGCTAAAGGTGAGGGCGTTATCTTTGCCCTGCTGGAGGGATTCTACGAGGAGGGACTGGGCGTTCCGGGAAACACCGATGATAGAGGCTCGTATAGTGTTGTTGGAACGGCGGTTGAGAGCGGCGGCAAAATCCTGCAGCTTACCCCCCCGCCAGTTTAAAGATACCGACTTTTCCCCGGTAGAGAACACATAATTCCCCGAGGGAACGGTATAATCCCTGTCCAGCTCCCTGGACATAAACCTGTCAGCTGTAGCGACCTTTTGTATATTGAGTTTTATCGTTTCAAAAGCTGCATCTCTGGTTACATCAGCGGTTAAAGCCGACGGATCGCTTGATTCGGCGGCTTTCTCATTGAAGGGGTTATTATAAGAATAGAGGGTTCTGACGTTGTCTCTGAGAGAGGTCATCTGACGGTTCACACTGCGCCAGGCGGTTTGTTCGGCCGTATACGTATCCAACGTCTCCTGCGCCCTGTCACGGGGAACTTTTTCCAGCTTCATAAGGCTGGCTATGAGATCGTTGGTTTTGTAGGTATCGGTTACCCCTGGAATACTTATATCAGACATACACCATTCCCGGAAACACCGTCACTATTATCGTTTCTCGTCAATAAGCAGTCCCAATACTTCCTTGATGTGCGCCTGCAGCTGTTGAATCTCTGTTGACGGAATTTCCTTAATAACCTTATCGGTATTAGAGTCGATGATCTTTACGATCACCTTTCCCAGCTCCTCATTGACCCCAAAACGGACTTTTCGTCCCATGAGATCGCTGATATTCTGGAGCTGCTTCACTGATTCTATCACATCCCCTGCACCGGGTAGGGTGACAGGCGGATCCTGCACGGCAGCAGAAGGGGTCTGTTGCATCATGACTGCATCTGAGGTGTTTCTTCCCTTACGGTTGTCCATAACCGCATATCGCTGCCCAATAACATTAACTGTTAGGTTCATGGGCTCGTCTCCCGGAAATAATTCCACACCGGATCATCCATTATCCGGTAAGGGCTGTCCCCAGCCCTGCTAAATGTGACTCGTTCTCCACACATCCTTTTGCAAAATAGCTATGTAATACGGAAACACTGCTGTTTCCTGAGAATGTAAAAGAGCGACGGAAGGGGGGCGCATCCCCTTCCCATCACCCCCGTTGGCTCACATTAAAAAGATGACGTCCAGAACTCTCTTTAATGCAGGGCTTAAACGGCTATCAGCCTATCAATCTCAGCACGTTCTGGGGCTGAGTGTTGGCCTGTGCGAGCAGTGCGGGTCCCTTCTGGCTTATAATCTGATTTTTGGTAAAATCGACCATCTCCTGAGCCATGTTGGCATCCCGGATCCGGGATTCTGCTGCCTGCAGGTTTTCCGCTGCGATTGCAACGCCTTCTGCTGCGGTCTCAAACCGATTCTGGTAGGCGCCGAGGTCGGCGCGCTGCTTGGAAACGGTAGTGAGCGCTGAATCAAGCGTTGCGATTGCCATGTTTGCTTCATCAGAAATAGCGATGGACACCTGTCCTTCTGCTCCATCCTGTCCCCCAGAAATACCGAGGGCTGCTGCGGTCATTGTTCCGATATAAATGCGGGCATTCTGGTCTACGTTTGCTCCGATCTGAAGCTGCATAACCCGGCCTGATGCCGAATCTGCTGCAAAACCGCCGGTGAGCATATTCATGCCGTTAAACTGGGCATGGCTCGCGATACGGTCGATCTCAGCTACGAGCTGGGAAACTTCAACCTGAATCTGCATTCTGTCTTCGTCGGAATAAATTCCGTTTGCAGACTGAACAGCCAGTTCACGCATGCGCTGGAGGATGCTTGTTGACTCCTCCAGGTATCCTTCTGTTGTCTGGATAAAGGAAACACCGTTCTGGATGTTCCTTTCGGCCTGATTCAAGCCCCGGATCTGGCTCCGAAGTTTTTCGGATACCGCAAGTCCAGAAGCATCGTCAGCGGCTCTGTTTATACGCTGGCCTGAACTGAGCTTTTCGATGTTACTCTCAAGTGCACCGCCGGTTACACCCAGTGTGCGGCTTGAGTACATGGCACTCATGTTGTGATTAATAATCATATATGACCCTCCGTGAATAATCTCCCCGTAAGCAGTCCATGCTTGCGGGTCCGGTGTACGTCATGAACAGAGATAGAAGATTTTGCGCCTCCTCTATCCTGTTTCATTGGTTACAGCAGGAACTGTTACCGTCTTAAAAACGACGGTAACCGCCCTTGCTATGACGCACCCCGTGTGGAATACATTCCACTATGAAACTAGTTTCACTTTAAGGGTATTTGTCAAAGATCACCTATACGCGGGGCAAACCATGGCAGGTCTGCCTGTAGTATAATAACGGCCGGGCTGCGAAGAACTACGATTCCTGAGAAACAAGTTTCTACTCACAACCCGTAACCATTATATTACACTATCTGAGCAATGACAAGACATTTTGTGTACTTGTATTTGCCTGGGCCAACATCGCAGTTCCTGCCTGGGTGAGTACCTGGTTTTTGGTGTATTGCACCATCTGCTTGGCCATGTCGGTGTCACGAATCCGTGATTCCGATGCCTGCAGGTTCTCAGCAGCAACATCAATGCCGCGTACAGCATGATCCAAGCGGTTCTGGTAACCGCCAAGGTCGGCACGCTGTTTGTTCACCTTTTTCAGTGCTTCATCCAGTGTACCAATTGCCCGATTGGCCTCATCCGGGGTTTTCAGTGTCAGCTTTGCTTCCGAACCGATGTCCTTTACTCCCAGACCTGTTGCAGTCATGGTTCCGATGAATACCTGTACCCGCTGATCCATATTGGCGCCGATGTGGAACCACATAGAAGCGGTGACAACGTTTTCACCCGATTCCTGAGCGAAACGGCCGGTGAGCATGTTCATGCCGTTGAACTGGGCATGGCTCGCAATGCGGTCTACCTCAGAAACGAGCTGAGAAACTTCAACCTGGATCTGCATTCTGTCTTCATCGGTATAGATACCGTTTGCAGACTGAACAGCAAGCTCCCGGAGGCGCTGCAGGATTTCTGTTGTTTCCTCAAGATATCCTTCAGATGTCTGGATGAAGCTAATCGCGTTTGAAGCGTTTTCTGACGCCTTGTTCAAACCGCGAATCTGGCTGCGCATCTTTTCAGATACGGCGAGTCCGGATGCATCATCTCCTGCCCGGTTGATTTTCATACCCGAGGAGAGTTTTTCCATATCACGGCTCATGTTGCTGTTTGTGACACCAAGAGTCCGGCTGGAATACATTGCCGACATGTTGTGGTTGATGACCATAGGATTCCTCCATGGAATTGTGTAATCAGACAGCATCCATGCTATCTGTCCCGCATCCTAACCGGAATTTATTCCGACAAGGTGCAGGAAAATTGCGGAGATTCTGTATAGAACCTTCCATATTTTATATCGGCATGAGATGAAAAAAACTTTACTGTTTTTATATCTTTTTTCACCTTTTTCTGCTATTTTTATATCCATGAATTGTCTGTTTTGCTGTTCCGGGGATCTAACTGCCAGATCCATACGGGGCAGGGTGTTTCATTTCTGCAAAAACTGCGGCGGTGTGTTCCTTGAGCCCTCTTGTAGGCTCGACGCCGAGGGACAGCGGAAACGGTATAAACTGCACCACAATAACGTTGCCGATGAAGGATATCGCCGCTTTCTCCTCGCCTTTATCGAGCCGGTTCTTGCCTATATAAACTCCCCCGAAGGGATTGTTCCCAATCAGGGACTCCTTCGCAGGGTTCTCGACTTCGGCTGCGGTCCTGTTATGGGGTCACCTGATTCGGCAAGGCAGCTCTGTCCCTCTACAAACCAATCATCTGCAATGGTTTCGCTCTTGAAGGAGCGTCTTCCTAATGTGGATATTCGCGGCTGGGATCCCTTTTTCGCCCCTGAAACCCCCTTTTTTACTGAAG
>JAITWB010000058.1 GCA_031285525.1 Spirochaetaceae bacterium | reverse complement strand
TCATCCCCGATACCAAGCTCCCGCCGTATCGCCAGCCTGAGGAGCCGGATGTTATACCCCGTTGCCGTGGCTCCGTTGTCTGCCAGCAGCGAAATATCCCGGCGGATGGTATCGCCGCTCCAGCCTGTCATTCTGCTCATCTGGGCGGAACTTAAAACCGCATCGGGACTCTCCGGCGCATCAAGCTGACTGAGCAGCCTTGAAAGCTGGATAAGCCTCTCCAGTGTGGGTTTTGATATACTCACCCGTGGATGCTCCTGTTGTGAAATAATTCACAATAATGTTTCAATGATACCAGATGGGGGAGGGGGTGTCAACAAGAGAGAGCATTTTTGAGAGAGATAGTTGTGAAATATTTCACATTAAATTTTCTCAAAACATTTCCCATATTTCCTCCCAAATAATTTGATACCCCCGCTCCCGATATTCTATACTTATCAAAGACATGTGGAGGATATATTTCATGCACGGACCCCTTTTTTCGTTGAGAAAAACCCGGTTTCTGCTTCCTGCCTTCTTCTTTTATATTATACTGCCTGTTTTGATAGCTGTTATTCTTGGGCGTTTTTTTATTGAAGAAAGAGTTTTTAATTCTTTCCTGTATAGAGTCCTCATGGTTCTCTCTTTTTCCGTAATGGTCGGCGGGATATGCTATTTTTTCGTCGTACGGAAAATGACGCTTCCTGCGCTGACGGTGCTGGACGGTACACAAGAGGTGAAGCGGGGTATCTATATGCTAAAGGAAGCGGTGACCGATGCGCATCCCATGGGGATTAACGGATTTAGCAGTGCGCTGAAAAAGCTTTCCGCCGATGAAAAACAGTTTCGGGTGATCGTGTCCCACATGAAGGATATTGTATTCGAATGGAATATCGGAGAAAACGAGATAACCTTTCTCCAGGGGAATAACCAGGTTCCCTTCCAGGGCGGAAAAATCCATATCGACCAGATACAGAATGCCCGGCTCTTTCACGATAGTGATGTATTCACCTTCACTGCAATGCTGGAGACCATCTCCTTCGGTATTGCCTTTCCAGATGCGGAAATACGGCTCAAAACCGGGGATGACCGCTATATCTGGGGGATTCTCTACTCGGCGCTTATTGTGGATGAGGACGGAATACCGGTCAAGGGGATCGGCGGTATCAGGGAGATAGACACTTACAAAAAGGATGCGGAAAAGCTGCGGGTAGAGGCTTCCTCAGATACCCTTACGGGGCTCTACAATAAGGGCGCGGCCATTTCAGTGATAAATAAAATTCTGAAGGGTCTTGAGGGGAGTTCACTGGAGTACGGATTTATTATTGTGGATATCGATAACTTTAAGGAGATAAATGATAACCAGGGACACCTCTTTGGGGATGAAGTTCTTGCGAGTATCGGGGGGGAGCTGAAAAATCACTTTCCATCTCCGGCTATTGCTGCGAGAATCGGCGGGGATGAGTTTCTGATATTTTTCTCCGAAAACAGTAACGGAGAACTGCTCAAGAAAAAGACGGATGACATAATCGGGACTTTCAGGAAAATCTTTACCGCCAATGGGATACACTCAGGTGTGTCCGGCAGTGTCGGCGCTTCCCTGTACCCCAGAGACGGAAGCACCTATGAAGAGCTGTTTATGAAGGCTGATACGGCTTTGTACAATGCCAAAAGTCAGGGTAAAAATTGCTGCTGTATATACACCCCCGATCTCATGAGTATTCATGATATGAGGCTTAAGGGACGCTCTGGAAGGACTTCTCGGGGAGAAATCCTCAAAGGCACCCTTTTGGAAGAGATCTGCCGCGCTCCTACCCCTGTGGATGCCATAGAAAGTATACTCTCTATAGCAGGAGCGTTTTTTGAAGCAAGCCGCATGTATGTGTTTCAGCTTCCGCCGTGCGGCCGCTACATGATTTGCACCTATGAGTGGCGCAGCAGCGGAATAGAAAGCCGGAAGTACTACTTTCCTGCCGGCTCTGATCGGGGACCGGTTGAGGGACACGAAAAAGACTTTGACCCCCGAGGACTGTTTTGGGGATACAGAGACGCCCTTCCGACAGAAGATACTCTTCTAACCGAGGGAGCAGCTTTAACCAGGGAGATTTCAGATTTCATGAAAACCCGTGACGCTACAGCGGTTCTCCACGCAGCAATACTAAAAAACGGTGAATTCCGAGGCTTTACCGGGATCGACCAGTGCTGGCCGTCCATGGAAGGCACCCGCCGGGTATGGACAGCGGCTGAAAAAGAACTGCTGCTGTTCATATCCGGGTTAATCGGCGCTTTGCTGTCACGGAAAGACTTTAACGATGACGGGTTTGAATGCGGCTGCCCTGATTTCGGTATGTCTGAATATTGCAGAACCGAAAACGGCGTACCGTCTCAGGGGCAGTAGTTCTTATTTTGTTTCCTTCTCCGGAGGAGGCGCAGTGACCTTCCACTTGCCTTCAACGCGGGACATGTTCGCCGCAGAAATATCGAGGAGCCGTCCGTCTTCCCCCAGAATCTTTACTGTATTCAGCAACGGATTAACCTCGGTTACCCGGAAGCTGCATCCGTCATAGAAAAACCGCACACCCTCAGAGGGCAGTCCCTTTCGGGCTTCGTTATACCAATCGTGCTCATAGGAAAGACAGCATAAAAGCCGCCCGCACTGTCCCGAAATCTTCATCGAATTGAGGGAGAGGTTCTGATCCTTCGCCATCCTGATGGACACAGGACGGAGTTTGTCGGAAACCGCATGGCAGCAATAACGCCGTCCGCAGATGCCGAGTCCGCCGGTTATCCGGGATTCATCCCGCACCCCGATCTGACGGAGTTCGATCCGCATCTTGAAAACCGACACCAGATCCTTTACCAGCTCCCGAAAGTCCACCCGATTCTCTGAGCTAAAGAAGAAGAGCACCTTCTGTTCCTCCAGCAGGTAGTGGGTGGAGATAAGCTTCATCTCCAGCTTGTGATCCCGCACCTTTTGCTGGAATATTCCGAAGGCTTCTTCCTCTTTCTTGCGGAGTTCCGCCGCCTTTTCGAGGTCGCTCTCGGTAGCCCGGCGCTCTATCGTAACGATATCGCTCGCCCGCACTCCGGTACAGCAATTGGTTTTCCCCATCACCAGCGCCAGATCCCGTCCATACCGGGTGGAGATGATCACATACTCCCCGCCGCGGAACTCCTCCGAGTCATGGGTCGCAAAGAGCCCCTCGCAGGAATATTCCAGCTTGAGCCTGAACAGTGGCTGGGGGATGGTGATAACCTCATCATCGGCATTGTCGAACTGGGGGTCTTCCAGTGCGAGAAGATCCTCATCTATATCTGAATCCAAATCTTTTCCGTATATATTACTCATCGATTACGCAGCTCCTTGTTGTTTTATCGCACCAGATTGACCAACATTCCGTTAATTTCTTCAATCCTGGCAAGAATTTTTAGCTGATCCTTTTGCGCTGATATGACTTCGGCGGCAAGGCGTTCCAGCTTTTGATCTATCACTTCCAATTGTACAAATTTCTTTCTTTTCAGAATATTCCGTCCGCTCTTCTGCTCATGAACATCATAACTGTTGTTCACCACAAAGTACAGGAACGATTTTACCGCTTTTTTATAATTGATAATAGCATCAGGCATGGGATTACCCTTGAGCGCATCCCCCATACTGTAGACCTCATCCAAAAGTTGGCGTAACGCCTCTTCTTTGGGGAGATCCAGTGCAGAGGAAAGTTCCTCCGCCTGCTCCGCTTCCCGGGTCTCCGACAGGATATCCGAAAAAGCGCTCTGTATCTTTCCTGATTTTTTTGTGTCCTTCCCTCGATCTGTCTTACCGCTCTGCCCGGCCCGTACCGCCCCGGTGGATGCAAGCAAAAAAGATGAATCAAGGGGGTCCAATGGGTTCATGCTCCGTTTCCTCAAGTTTCCTAATAAAAGGTTTTTGTTCTGATGGCTTTCATATCCTGCCATTTTGCCTTGGCTGTCTCAAAGGCGGCATCATCCTTAATGGATATACACTGCCCGTGGAGTACCACTTCATCATCAACCCGCAGTTTTTTTGTTATCACATCCCCGATAACCATTCCGGTGGAATAGATCACAATACCCTCCGGGGCAACGATGTCTCCCTCCACAATACCGCCTACGGTAACGGAGAGAGCCCGAATATTCGCCTTTATGCGGGCTTTTTCACCTATGATAACCCGGCCTGTGGTTTCCAGGCTGCCTACGATATCGCCGTCTATCCGGACAAATCCTGCAATACGAAGATCCCCTGTTACCGAGGAACCGGGGCCGATAAGTGTGTTTATGGTAATATCATCACTGTGGTGAGCCGCCATCCGCATTACTTCCGCCTACCGTTTAGCCACGGTCATATTGACATATTTTGCCGGGTCTACTACATCGGCACCGATATGCACCTCATAGTGAAGGTGAGGACCGGTTGAAACACCGGTATTTCCTATCGCCCCGATGGATTGACCCTGGGTAACATACTGTCCCCGCTGTACATAGATGGAACTCATATGGGCATACCGGGTATAAAAACCGTGTTTGTGCTTGATAATCACATAGTTACCAAGACCCGCATCAAAGGCAACGGTCATAACCTGTCCCGTAGCGGTTGAGATTATGGGATCTCCTGAACGCCAGGTAGATATATCGAGTCCCTTATGTATGTACCACTGCCCGGTGAGGGGGTGGACATTCTGCCCAAAAAGCATAGAGACATGCCCGATTCCGCCCTTGAGAGGCCAGAGACTCGGAATGTCCGCAAACAGGGTACTCTGGGAGTCC
>JAITWB010000006.1 GCA_031285525.1 Spirochaetaceae bacterium | reverse complement strand
GTAAAAGGTACCGGCGTATTGTTGGGGAGCGTTTGCAGGAGAGGGGAGCATATCGATAAAGGAGCGCACTTCCCGACGGGTCAGTCCGGTATACTTACCGTTCAGATACCGGGAGAGGTCGGTCCGCTCCACCATGCGGTAGCCGCCGGAACCCGAGTAGGAAATGGAAACAGTGTTTTCACCGCTATTTTCGGCTTCCTGTGCGGCAGCAGCGGAACAGAGACAGAGGGTGACCAGCAGAAAGACACCTATCGGTCTCATATCAGGCTGGTTACCAAAGCGGGAACGGCGATGAAATTACCGATCGCTCCGCCGAGGGAGGCAAGGAAAAACACCAGCAGTACCCGGGATATCCGGTTGCGATAGAATCCTTTTACCGAGGTTATATCCTGCATGAGGTTTTCCATATCCGACACCTTCGGCTTTCGTACCCATGCCTGCACGAGGCCTGAGAACATTCCCACCCCGAGTACGGGATTGAGGGTCGCTATGGGGGCGCAGACAAAGGAAGCAATTATCGCAAAGGGATGAGCCAGTGCAATCAGGGCTCCAAGGGCGGCAAGGGAGCCGTTCCAGAGGAGCCAGCGCACCAGCATATCCACCGAAGCGCCTACGCCGCCGGTAAAAAAGCCTGCGGCGATGAGTCCTACAATGAGCAGAGGGAAAATCCACCCGGCTATCTTTCCGCCTATACCGGGAGACGGGATTATATCTATCTGAGAGGTGTCCGAAGAAGCGCTGCCCTCGGCGAGGCGGTGTATCCACGATTCCACCCCATCGAGGTGTCCGGCGCCGAGAACGGCTACGACCTTGCTGCCTTCAGCCTGCCATATATGGCTTGCGAGGTACTGATCCCGCTCATCGATGAGGACTTCCTTCACCTTGGGCAGGTAAGAGGAGAGTTCCCCCATCATGCTGTCCATGGCGCTTTTGTTCTTCAGTTCTTCGATCTGTTCGGCGGAAACCCGCTCGGTTTCAAAGGCGCTGGAAAGGAGGGCCGCCGCCAGTTTGCACTTGCCCCAGAGGGAGTTTTTTGCCCACGCCCGGCGGAGGGTTATCTGAATGGAGCGGTCCACCAGAGAGAAGGGGATGCCCAGAGCTTCGGACTCAGCAATCGCCGCCTTCATCTCGTCGCCGGGGCTTATCCCTACGTTCTCCCCCATCCTGCGCTGAAAAGAGGAGAGCACCAGATTCGCCAGGAGCATAAAGCCCTGTCCCGACTTGAGTACCTTTACGATATCCAGAGAGCGCCAGTTTTCGGGGTTCTTCATGGACTGATACCGCTGCTCGTCAAGCTCGACACAAACCCGGTCAACACCTTCCTCGCGGATCAGGGTTGAGACCTCATCGATACTCTCTTTTGAAATATGTGCGGTACCCAGCAGAATAATCTGCCGCCCCTGTATTTCTATGCGTTTAAGCGCCTGCATTCTGTACTCCTCGTTTGTTATGCGTCCGGTGTGTTATATCCCTGGGTTATACTCCAGCATCCCCAAGAGCCCACTCTGCGAGACGGGCTTCGAAGAACATGGGACTCTGGATAAGATCGACCTCCAGAAAATACTTGTTCGCCAAATCCGATCTGCCGTTTGCCAGATAAAACTGGGCAATATAAAAAAGCATCTTCCCTTTTTTGTTCAGATCCGGCTCTTTCCCTATCCTCACCAGAACATCATTGTCACCATTCCGGTCATGATACAACCTTGCGACATAATATTCCAGACTGTTCCGGGTAACCCGTTTTATCGCCTGAGCGAGAAATTCCTTATTTCCCTGAAGATTACCCTCCATCTGGTAGCAGGCGGAAATCATAAGAATGAAGGATATATTGGAAGGATTCTTCTCATAGGCGGCATAAAAAGCCTGGCGGCTCTCTTTCCAGTTTTTCTCCCTCCAGAGCAGAATCCCTAGAGATTCATACACATAATAATAGGAAGGATTCAGTTTTGCCGCGCTCCGATAGTCTGTTGCGGCTTCTTTGTAGCGCTGCAAATTTTCGTACAGCGTACCCCGGTATATATAGGCAAGGAAATAGGAGCTGTCCAGGCGGATAGCTTCGGTCCAGGCGTTTATAGCTTCATTGGGACGGCCGAGGCGGCGCAGGTAATCGCCGTAATCGATCCAGTAATCGTAATAGGCAGGATCCAGTTCCAATGCCTTTTGGATATGTTCTGCCGCTAAATCATACCGATCCTCTTCAACGTCGAGTTTTGCGAGATACGCCCATGAGAGGCTGTTTTTGGGATCGATCTCCTGCAAGCGGAGAAAGGCATCACGGGATTCCTTGAGGTTACCGATGTAGTAGTTTGCCTGTCCGTATCCGGTAACGGCAACCGGATTATCGGGAGCCGAAGCGAGGCTTTTCTGGAAATAGGTACGAGCCAGAATAAAGTTCTTCTTCTTCATCTGCTCGTTTCCCAATTCCGCATTGGCATCGGCGTTTCCGGGATCGATCTTCAGGATCTCCTTGAGGAGAACACTCTTTTTGGCGGAATCTCCTCCGGCCTTTGCCACGAGGGTGTTGAGAAACAAGAGATCCGTGTTTTTCGGATCCGACTCAAGGAGGGCGGAGGCGGCCTCTTCAGCCTGATCCACCCTTCCGGCGGACATTAAAAGGGACGCATGGAGATAATTGAGATCCTTATCATCGGCATATTCCGCAGGTATGTCTTCAAAGAGTTCCAGAGCTTCGTCAAAAAGCCCCTCATCCAGTTTTGCGCTCACATCGCTGGCGAAGTTTGAGGGGGTAAACTCCTCCGGTTCGGGAGGGACAGGCTCCTGGACTTCGCTCTGGGGAGGAACGGTCACGGCATCGGGAACAGGATCGTCTGCAACAGGCGGTTTGCCCTTGGTTGCGCAGGAATACAACAGAAACACCATACACAGTATCGGAATGAACGTTTTCTTAACGCTGAATATCATAACACCTCTTCCTTCTTGATTTTGTCCGCTTCATTGGCTACACTGGAACCGATGAAAAAGCATATTATTCGAAATGCTGCGGGACTTATCGTTTTATACAGCATTATTATTTTCGGCATCTTTGCGCTCCAGTTCAGGAATGAATCAGTTATCCGTAAAACAATCGGAAACATGCGCTTCACCGTAACCATCGATCAAAGCAGCCAGAGCAGCGCCGCGGAATCTCTGTTAAAAAACAATTTCCAACTAGTATATAACAATCTGGACATCTCTTTCAACGACTCCAATCCGGTGCAGGCCGCATCTGATGAGGGAGAGGCAGTACCCCTCATCCTCAAGGAAGTTCAGGAAGGGGATAATTCGGTTACCCTTGCCTTTGATCGGGATATATCCGTCTCTTTCCTTCAGGAGGAGTCCGAAACCGATCCTATCCAGATCCATGCCCAGCTTCCCGAAGGAATCGCTTCGGTTTCCCTCCCCTACGGATTCCGCACGGTTGGACAGAAGGATATCTCCGAGAATGCCGTTTTGCTCACCGGAAACGAGACGCAGCATATCTTCTCCGGCGCAAGAACCTTCTCCGCCGACAGGTTCACCCTGACAGATGCCCATGCTTCCGCCGTATATGAACTCTATATTCCCTCCGAACGGTTTAGCCTTGCCCGGATAGACAGCCTTCCCAAAGCGCAGGAAAGCGCCTTCACCGCAGGAATATCCGCTTTCAGGCAGAATGCACTGGCAGTATTTAAACAAACCATGAATGTTTCGGTAACAGAAAATACGGTTATCGCCTATGTTGCCGAGCTGGGACTCCAGGGGAGCTACCAGGCAGCGCTGACCGCCGTACCCACTTCGTTCAGAACCGGAGAGACCCGAACCTGGTATTCGTCCCCCTATTTCAATTCCCTGGCACGGCTCAGCGGGGGACTCATCGATGCAGATACCCGGCGGCTGAGCGGAATCAGTGCAGGAGTCGCCGAAAACAGTCTATCTGTGTTTGAATACGACAAAACCGCCTCCTTCCTCATCGGTCAGGGCAGGGAAGATCTGCTGCGGCAGCTCCTGGAAATTCCCACAGTGTCCGATGCGGTACAGCCCACAGCGGTGCAAGCAGGGGGGATCATGAGGATGTACGCCGAACTCTCAGTTCTACGCCCCGGATACGCGCAAATTCTCGAACCGATTCTGCCGCAGTGCGAGGAAATACTTACCGATGCCTTTGTCTTCACCAATGACAAGCTCTACCTCTGTTGGGAGGAGGGGGAGATTTTTACCATTCCCTGTCTCAGAATAGCCCAGGGGCTGATTTCCTACGGGAAGGCGAGAGAGAACCTCCGCTGGTCCCAGGCGGGATATCTCCTCGTCAATTCGCTTTTCGATGCCTCCACAGGCACCTTCCTCTTTGAGGAATATCTTCTCGAAGAGGACACCGGATCCATTACGGGAAACCACGAGATAAGCCCTGCAGTGCTATATCCCCTCCTCGTTCAGGACAATACCTGGTATCCCCATGAACTGCTGCTGCCTGCCTCTCAGGAGCGGCCCTTCAGGATATGGACGGCGGCGCAGCAGGTCAGTTACGAACGGGACAACAGGGGAACTGTTACGCTCTCCATCACCTTCCCTCAAAACGAATCCCATTACATGATCGTTTCCAATGTGGAACCCTTTCCGCGGATACAGATATACGGTGTCGATTTCCGCACCGATCC
>JAITWB010000211.1 GCA_031285525.1 Spirochaetaceae bacterium | reverse complement strand
GAACCTATCCATGTATTGCTTATCAGCGGGATAATCATCGGTATCCTCTACGTTACCGTACTGTTAAAGCATACAGCCAGCAGTTCCCTCGCCTGTATTATCTTCCTCGGTATCATGTTCTCCTCAGACGGAGAGTCCCCCCTCTTCACCTCCCTGAACCGCCTTATCGATACCGCCATAGGCATAATCGTGAGCTACCTCATAAACGGAGTCTGGACCTTCCGCAAGCCCAACCTCAAAACCCTCTTTGTCATGAACTATGATGGTGTCCTCGCCGGAGCGGACGGCAGTCTTTCCAACTACGCAAAGATAAACCTCAATCGGCTGCTCGAAAAAAAGGCCGCCATCACCATTGCCTCTCACCGCTCTCCTGCGGTGCTCCTGCCGGAACTCAAGGACGTGCGGTTCAATCTCCCCGTCATCGTCATGAACGGCGCCGTAGTCTACGATATAAAAGAACATACCATCCTCTACTGCGTATCGATTCCCCAAAAGCTGGTTCGCACGGTTATCGATATCAGCGCCGCCGCTCAAAGAAATGCTGACACAGACATAGCCCCGGATATAAAGCGGTATACCTACGGCATCCTCCACGACGAAATCCACGTCTTTTATGAAGAACTCACTCCCCCCGCAGCGGAAGGGTTTTACAAGGGACTCATCTCCCGCATCTACCAGAGCTACGTCCGGGGGTACCCTCCCAAGGAGGCGGAAATCCTCTACTTCTTCTATTCCGGAGAGGACAGCGGAATCCGCAGGATAGAAGAAAAGGTCCGCGCCCTCCCCCAGAGCGAAATGCTCTCCATCATCCGGGAAGACGACCTCTATCGCCCCGGCTTTTCAAACCTCGAAATCACCGCCGCCGGGGTGAGCATCCTCGCCGCAGCCCGCTGGCTCATGGAACGGGAGGGATACACCAGCCTCGCCGCCTTCGGACGGGGCGAAGCGGACATCCCCCTCTTAACCGCCGCCGACAAAGGATTCGCCATGAAAGGCGCCATCCCCGAAGTACAGGCCCTGGGACTCCCCAACGGAGGTTCCCCCACCCGGGACGACGCTGTACGGAAAATCCAAACCCTCTTTTATCAGGGAAAAGGCAGCAAGCAGCGCTGACACCTCTTTTAGCCCTTTTCCCTGTTCCAAAATCTTCCGATTATATGTATAATAAAGTATAGTTATTATACTGTATAAGAGTGAGAGTCTTTTTATGGAAGAATTAAACTATCTGCCGAAGCAGTTTATGACATACCTCCCCCGTATCCAGGACGCCGGATGTCTGGGGCTGTTTGAACTGCGTCTCCCCGAATACATACTCGACTTTTACGGAAGAACCTTCATCAAGACCCTCTTTGGGATAGATGCAGATACCATCCGTTTCGAATGGCAGGACTATGTGCTGAACTACTGTCACCCCGAGGATCAGCAGCGGATACACAGTGAGCGTCTGGAATTCTTTTCCGGTCATGGGGAGTACACTTCCCGATACCGGGTCTGGAATAAAACTGAAAAGGTATGGAAGTGGCAGGAGATATTCGAGTTTGTTCAGCCCGAACAAAACAGCAAGAACATCATCATCTACGGCGGCGCCCGGGATATTAACGATCAGATAAAACTCGCCGACTCGTATAAGCAGATACGGGAAGCGGAAGAACGGGTACAGATAATGTTCGACAGTACCCCTTTAGCCTGCGTCTTTCTGGACCGGGAGTGCAACTATATAGACTGTAACATGGAAGCGGTTCGGCTCTTCGGCAAGGATTCGAAAGAGCAGTTCCTCGCAGACTTCCCCTTCATGTCCCCGGAATTCCAGAGCGACGGCAGGGAAAGCAAAGTCATCAGAACCCACAATGTATTCAGGGCGTTCACTCTGGGGCGGTCTGTTTTCGAGTGGGAGCATAAAAAGGCGGACGGTACCATTTTCCCGATGGAAGTCATTCTGGTACGGCAGAAATACCGGGATGAGTTTGTCGTTGCCGGATATATGCGGGATCTGACGGAACAGAAGGCCCATCTTGCGGAGATCAAGAACACCCAGGAGGAGCTCCTTTTGGCGCTGGATATGGCAAAAGAGAGCGCCCGGATAAAGAGCGAGTTTCTTGCCAATATGAGCCATGAGATTCGCACCCCCATGAACGCCATTCTGGGGATGACCAATCTGGTTATGCACACGGAACTCACTGAAAGGCAGCGTTTCTACCTGGAAAAAACCCAGCTCTCAGCTCAGTCCCTGCTGCGTATCATAAACGACATCCTCGACTTCTCCAAAATCGAAGCGGGTAAGCTCGAATTCGAATACGCCGAGTTCTCCCTTCAGCGTGTCATCAGCGATTTGGCGGATATGTTTATCGACAAGATTATCGAAAAAGGGCTTTCCTTTTCGGTGCACATGGACCCGGAAGCCCCGGACACATTGGTCGGGGACAGTCTCAGGCTGAATCAGGTGCTGGTAAACCTCCTCAACAATGCCGTTAAGTTTACCGAGGTCGGCAGCGTCAAGCTTTCCATAGAACAGCCCTCTGGAGGGCCGCTCTCAGAAGAGCTGAGCGGGGGGGCGGTTCTCGAAGAAGGGGAGACGCTGCTCCGTTTTACCGTCGCCGATACGGGAATCGGGCTTACAGAGGAACAGATGGGCAGGCTCTTTACCCCTTTCCGGCAGGCGGATTCCTCTACAACCCGCCGCTTTGGCGGAACCGGGCTGGGTCTTGCCATTTCACGGAGTTTGGTAGAACAGATGGGGGGCAAAATCTGGTGCGAAAGCGCTCCAGAGAAGGGCGCCAGCTTTCAGTTTACTGCCCGGTTTAAACGGGGCAGTCAGGAGTCTCCGGGGTATTATACCTCCCTGGCTCACCTAAGGGTGCTGCTTATCGGGGACAATACCTTCTGTCTGCGGTTTCTCCGTCTCCAGCTTGAGGTTCTCCGGTTTCAGGATATCAAGACGGTACTCTTCGATGAGGGACCGGATACGGTCAAGGCGGAAGGATTGCCCGACTCGGATCTGATAGTCATGGACTGGCAGGAACCTTGTACACACTGCCCGGAGATGCTGGGTATGCTTTCTTTGAGATACGGCGCTCCCGGCAAGGCGCTGCCTGACAGTACATCCGGCAGCGGTATGCCTAAAATAGTGCTTTCAGTCCCGAATCAGTTTTCTACGAATGCGCTCTGTCCCCACAACGTTCTGATAGAGACGATTATCCGAAGGCCGATTACCCTTTCGACTCTGCATGATACGATAGGGGATCTGTTCTATCAAAACAGGCCGGACAAGAGGAATGACACCGAAGCGGCATTTCAGGACAGCAGGGTGGTTATACGGGAGAGTATCCGGGGAGCGAAGATTCTGCTGGTAGAGGATAATCTGATTAACCAGCTCCTCGCACAGGAACTGCTAGTTATGGAAGATTTTGCCGTCGATATCGCTTCAAACGGAGAGGAGGCGGTGGAGCTGCTCAAAAAGGACAGGTACGATCTCGTTCTCATGGATATACAGATGCCGAAGATGGACGGTCTTACCGCCACGGGAATCATACGGAACGAGCTCAAACTCGCCGCCCTTCCTATCATTGCCATGACCGCCCACGCAATGTCCGGCGATCGGGAGCAGAGTCTTAAAGCGGGAATGAACGACCATATTACCAAGCCCATCGATGAGTCGCTGTTATATGCAACCCTCAACAAGTGGATACAGGGAAAGTAGTATAGATATTATTCCCCTTGTCTTGAGAGAATTCTCGGTATATGATTGATAGAGACTATATCTTAAAGGAGAAATGCTGATGATTTCCATGAACGATCCAAAGATCCTTTCCGAGGGAAAGGGTTCTGTAGTAATTGAGGCGCCGGGGAAAACCGACTATTTTATCGATAT
>JAITWB010000142.1 GCA_031285525.1 Spirochaetaceae bacterium | reverse complement strand
ATCTCCTCTATGAAGGTCACTATATCCTTCCCTACTGCCCCCGGTGTTCGACGGTACTCTCTAATCATGAGCTCAACCTGGGCGGGTACAAGGATGTCCATGACCCTGCTATCACGGTGCGGTTCCGGGTGACCGGCGCCCCTGAAGGATTTGGAGACGCTGATCTCGCCAAGGGTGCAACCTATCTCCTCGCCTGGACTACGACCCCCTGGACGCTTCCGAGCAACCTCGGTCTTACTGCGGGTCCGGATATCGACTATGTGAAGATTCAGGACGGAGACGAGTACTATATCCTTGCTGAATCCCGGCTGGGTTCGTATTACAAGAATCCTGAGGACTATACGATTATATGGAAGAAAAAGGGACATGAGCTTTTGGGTATGACCTATGAGCCCCTCTTTCCTTATTTTGCAGACCTTGCGTCTACCGGAGCTTTTCGGGTGATGAACGGTGACTTCGTCTCTACCGAAGACGGAACAGGTATCGTTCATACCGCTCCCGGTTTTGGTGAAGACGACAACCGGGTTTTCAAGGGCACCGGGGTTCCGACCATATGTCCCATCGATGAGGAGTGCCGTTTTACTCAGGAAGTGCCGGATTATCAGGGCATTTTCGTCAAAGATGCTGATAAGGCTATCATGGAGCGGCTCAAGGCGGAAGGAAAGCTGGTTAAACGGGATCAGATACTCCACTCATACCCCCATTGCTGGAGATGTTCCAGTCCCCTTATCTATCGCGCTGTGGGAAGCTGGTTCGTCAGGGTGGAGAGCATCCGGGACAAGCTCCTTGGGGCAAACGCTCAGATATACTGGCAGCCGGAACATATCAAAGCAGGACGGTTCGGCAAGTGGCTGGAAGGCGCCCGTGACTGGGCGGTGAGCCGGAACCGCTTCTGGGGAAATCCCATCCCCATCTGGAAGTGCAAAGACTGTAATAAAACCATCTGCGTCGGCAGCCGGGAGGAGTTAAAAGAGCTCTCCGGGGTATGGCTTGAGGATCTGCACAAGGAATTTGTGGATGAGGTGACCATACCCTGCGAATGCGGCGGAACCATGCACCGGATAGAAGAAGTGCTGGACTGCTGGTTCGAGTCGGGGGCGATGCCCTATGCCCAGAACCACTATCCCTTTGAGAATAAGCAGAAGTTCGAGGAGCATTTCCCGGCAAACTTCATCTCCGAGGGGCTCGATCAGACCCGGGGCTGGTTCTACACCCTCACGGTTTTGGCGGCGGCGCTTTTTGACAAGCCGGCGTTTCAGAACTGTATCGTCAGCGGGCTTGTTTTGGCATCTGACGGCAAGAAGATGTCCAAGAGCCTCCGCAACTATACCGACCCTAATCTGGTGGTGAACCAGTTCGGGGCGGATGCGCTGCGGCTGTTTCTCGTATACTCGGCGGTGGTCAAGGCGGATGATCTGCGCTACACCGATGAGGGCGTGCGGGACATTCTGAAAGGTATATTGATTCCCCTGTGGAACAGCTACAGCTTCTTCGTGACCTATGCGAATATCGATACTATTCAGCCTGTCGGGGCGCCTGAGAATCCTGAAAATCCGCTGGATCGGTGGATTCTCTCACTCACCGAGAAGTTGGTCTTCGATGTGACCTCGGCGATGGAAGACTATGATCTCTCCCGCGCAGTGGACCCGATTGTTTCGTTTATCGACCAGCTTAACAACTGGTATATCCGCCGTTCCCGGCGGCGCTTTTGGAAGAGCGAAAACGACGGGGACAAGGTGGAGGCATATGGGACTCTCTATCATGCCCTCAAGGTGTTGTCCCTGGTGGCGGCTCCCTTTATTCCCTTTGTGACCGAGGAGATTTGGCAGAACCTGCGTACAGATTCCGATCCTGAGTCGGTACATCTGGCGGATTACCCGGTGTATAATGGGGCAAGGCGGGACGAGGCGCTGGAATTCAAGATGGACACCGTTCAGAAGGCGGTCTCTATGGGGCGTTCCCTCCGGTATCAGTTTAACCTGAAGATCCGGCAGCCTTTGAAGAGCGTGGAGCTGGTTACCAAAAACCCGGAGGAGAAGAAGGTACTCCTTGAGATGGAGGAAAGTATCCGGGAGGAGCTGAACGTTAAGAAGGTCGTCTTCCACGAAAAAGAAGATGAACTGGTTGAATATCGGGCAAAGCCGAATTTCCGGGTTCTCGGAAAGGAACTGGGCAGTTCCATGAAGATCGCCGCAGAGCGGATAGGCGGGTTGGGGCAGAGTGAGATTCAGTCTTTGCTGGAAGGTTCGGTGCTGACCATCGATATCGACGGCAAAAACATCGATCTGTCCATAGAGAAACTGCTCATCGACAGGCTGGAAAAGGATAACCTCAAGGTGGTGAACGAGGGAACCCTTACGGTTGCGCTGGATACCCAGATAACGCAAGAGCTCCGGCTCGAAGGCTATGTGCGGGATCTGGTGCGGGGCGTACAGAACCTGCGTAAGGAGCGGGGACTTGAAGTGACCGACCGCATCGTGCTTTCTGTTTCCGGTTCTTCTGCGCTGAAAGAGGCCTGTGATGCCTTTGCCGACTATATTTCCAGCGAGACCCTCGCTGTGAGCTTGCACTGGGTTGACTCTTCTGCTGAGGGGGCTGCTCTGATGCATTGGGCTGAAATAGAAACGGGCGGAGCAAGCACCGCTGGCGGTGAAGAGACTGAACTGTGGAAGGCTGATATTGCAAAGGCAGAGTAGGGGTTCCGCAATAGAACATACCCGTATTGCCGTAAACAAACTGCGTCCGATCTGGCTGAGTTTGTTTGCGGCGCTCTTCCTTTTTTCCTGCGCCTCCGGGGGGAAACAAAGCTCCCCGGTGAACGTATTCGATTATTTTTCAAGCGATTTTGATATCTATATAACCATCCCGGTGAAGGGCAACGAAAATTTGATCTCTGCGCTGGCGGAGATTCTTTCTCCCGGGATGGACTTGCAGCCGATACTCTCCCGTATTACCACTCTCCATGCAGCTTTTAATATCGGCGGGTCAGGAGGGGAGCTTCCTCAAGGGTATTCCCAAAGTTTTACCCAGGGGTTTACCCACTGGCAGCTTGTTGCGGAGGGACGGTTTCCCCGAGCCTTTGCCGGATTAGCGTTGAACGAGAAAAACGGCTGGGTAAAAACGACTGCCGGCTCCGGAGAGAACAGGTTTAGCTGGTACGAGTCGATACAGGGGGGGCAGTCTGCTGTGCAGGTCGCCATACCGAATTCTTCTATTGTATTGGCATCGAGCCGGACTTCCTTTGACGGGGGAGATATGGCGGCGTTTTTGGAGCGTTTTGCCGCTCCTGCGCCGCAGCAGTGGCCGCCGTCGCCTGCACTGCTTATGGACAGCCGGATGGATATGCCCTATGAGCTTCTACCGCCTGCAACTGAAATAGCTGCAGGTGAAAAGACTGTTGCCGGAGAGCCGATACGGTTTTATCTCGTCAGACCCGAAGGGGCGGTGAAAAATCTCCTTGGGGAAGATATAAGGTTTCCTGTTACTGCCGTAGACGGGGCGCTTTTTCCCAGTGAAGGCTCAGAAGGGGAGGGTTCCATTTGGGAGGGGTCGAAGGGTTCCGTGATCTATCTCGTCAATATGCGGACATTTATGGGAGAGCCCAGGGTTGTTAGACCTGCCGCAACTCTTTTTCGGCTGCTTATGGGAAGCGCCTTTCCGGATGCGTCCGTTGAGATCGTTGAAGGCAATACATTGTATATACATGGCTTACAAATCGGTGGAGAGAAACTGATAGCGATGATGGGATTGAACAGCTTCTGAAAAGGGAGCGATTTTTTTGAAGGGGATAGTATGAATAAAGTTGTTCTTAAAGCCGAGTCACTGGATGGGTATCTGACAGAAACGGATCATGCGTATTTGCAACGTATGGATATGCTTTATGAAAAAGCGATGACATCATTTAAGGTAATTGCCGGAGGAGGTTTTAGTTCCACCCTGGCAAATGAGGAAAAAAAGGTTATTGATGTGTTCACCGAAATGGGGCACGTCATGAAGGATATATGCAAGGATGTTCCCAGCCTCAAGGTCTATTCCTTTGTCACCGAACGTCAGAGTCACGCAGAGGCATCCCGGGTAATCGCCAAGCTCCGGGATATCAAGACCGGTCATCACGAGTTTGTGTATTACAGCCAGCGGGCGTATGAGATGCTCTTTCGCCTGGCATACACCTCCGAGCGTTCGGACAATAAGAACCATCTGGTGGTAAAAACTCCGGTGACCCTGCCGGTACAGAACTATTCGGTACACAAGATTCCCGATATCGATTGCAAGATAGACAATACGGTTATGTGCGTCATGCTGCGGGGGGCGCTGCTGCCTTCGATGATCATGTCCAAGGAGATAGAAGAGTACTCTTCCCACGGCTATGTCACCCCCTTCGCCCTGTTCAAGATAAAGCGAGACGATCTGAAAAAAGAAAGCAATATGGAGTATATCCTGGATCTGGAAAACTCCTTTTTCAATATGGAAGATCTGGACGGCAAGGATCTGATCTTCGCCGACCCGATGAACGCCACCGGAGGAAGTCTCGTAACGGTGGTGAAGTATCTGCTGGATAACGGTGTCAAGCCGAAGTCGATACAGTTTTTTAACGTGATAGCCGCCCTCAAGGGAGGCCTGCGGGTAGTGAGGGCGCTGGAAAACTGTACCGTCTACACCCTCTGGATGGACCCGGTTCTCAATAGTTCCGCCTATATCATGCCCGGACTCGGAGACGCAGGGGACAGGATAAACGGACGGGACAGCG
>JAITWB010000104.1 GCA_031285525.1 Spirochaetaceae bacterium | reverse complement strand
CAGGCTGTTTGTTTGCCAGGTCAGCGCAGGCTTGATCCAGAGCGACAGGATCAAAAGAGGCGAACATGCCGATATCGGGAATGATAGGGGCATCGTTTTCTGAGTGGCAGTCGCAGAAGGGGGAGATATCCATGGCAAGACTTATATGGAAGGAAGGTCTGCCCCGGAGCACTGCGGCGGTATACTCGGCGATCTTATAGTTGAGTATATCGTTTACTTCATCACTGGCAGGGCATACGGCGTCTTTGGGACACACACCGATACAGCGTCCGCAGCCGACGCATTTGTTGTGATTGATAGAAGCTTTCTCATCGGTGAGGGTAATAGCTCCGTGGGCGCAGTTTTTCTGGCACATACGGCAGCCGATGCAGAGAGCCTGCTCCACATGGGGCTTCCCGCTGGAGTGCATCTCCATTTTACCTGCCCGGGAACCGCAGCCCATACCGATATTCTTGAGGGCTCCGCCGAATCCGGCTCCTTCGTGAGCTTTAAAGTGGTTGAGGGAAATAACCACATCCGCATCCATCACCGCCTGACCTATCTTCGCTTCCTTTACATACTCACCGCCTTCAACAGGCACGAGGGCTTCATCGGTACCCTTGAGTCCGTCGGCTATGATGACGTGGCAGCCGGTAGACAAGGGGCTAAAGCCGTTGCCGAACGCCGCATCGAGATGGTCGAGGGCATTTTTTCTCCCTCCCACATAGAGGGTGTTGCAGTCGGTAAGAAAGGGCTTGCCTCCCTGCTTCTTTACCATATCCGCTACCACCTTGGCGTAATTGGGGCGCAGAAATGCGAGGTTTCCCGGCTCTCCGAAATGGATTTTGATAGCCGCATACTTTCTTTTGAAGTCGATCTGATCAAAACCCGCCGTTTTAATGAGCCGTTCCAGTTTTTGCAGCAGATTCTCGCTGAGGGTTGCCCTGAAATTCGTAAAATAGACCGGTGATTTAGCCATAACACACTACTCCGCTTTTCATATTTTTTGGATATACTATCCAAGTGTTATTATAATCGAAAATTTCAGTATGTAAAAGGTGTATTTTTGACTGAATAGGTATTTTTACTTGTATATCTCAAAATTATGTGATATGTATAATATATAAGGAATGCGGGGAGTTGTAAAAACTGTAATGGTTTTTCAATGGAATCGGCGATAAGGAAATAGTTCGTCATGAACCGAAAAAATGTATCTGTTTTGAGAAATATATTCCTCGTTTTCTTTCTTGTACCAACAACTGCCGTTGGTATAGGGGTGATCTTTACTCTATCCCCATTGGTTATAAAATCTCAGCTCTGGCTCAGCCAAATAGGATTGGCGGGTTTGTTTCTTTTTGCCGTTGCGTCAATCGCCTTTCTTGTCTATAAGTCCCTTGGCGGCAAACGTACCTTTCTCATTCCCGGTCTCGCCGGACAGACGATGGATAAACTACCAGTAGAAGTGGAAAGCCTCATTTCCAATATACAGGGCGGCGTAGTAATCTGCCTGGATGACGAGGATTTTACGATTACCTATTGCAGCGCCGGTTTTTACGTTCTCACAGGCTATAGCCATACAGAATTCGAGTATCGGCTTGAAAACAAGTTTGTCCGTCTTGTCCATTCCGAAGATGTCGAACGGGTTCGGTATGAGCTTTCAGAAAAGCTCACCCACTCGGATACCTATTCCTGCGAATACCGTATTCGCCACAAATCCGGCAGGGTTATCTGGATGCTGGAACAGGGAAAATTGTTGGTTAACGAGGATAATGAACGGGTAATCCAGTGTATTCTTACGGATGTTACCGAGTGGAAACGGCGGGAGAATGAGCTGGTCTACAATAAAAGCTGGATCGAAACAATCGCCAACAGCATAAACGGCGGTATCGTTATCGCCAAATTCGATGAAGAACTGCCGCTTGTCTATGCCAATGACGGATTTTTGAATCTGGCAGGATGTACCCGCCGGGAATTGACTGAGGAACTGGAGAGTAAATCCCTTCGTCTCGTCATGCCGGAGGACAAGATGCGGGTTATCAAAGATTTAAACAAACAACTTTCCAGGGGGGATTCTCTGGTATGCGAATACCGTATACAAAAAACTGACGGTTCTATTGTTTGGGTGCTGGTAAAAGGTCAGCGGATAGTCGAACGGGGAGAACCTTTGCTTTGCTGTGTTATGGTGGATATTACAAAGTCCAAGGAAACCCAAAGACTGCTGGAATATAAGGCAAGTTGTGACTCCTTATCGGGGCTGTATAACAAACTTACTACGGAAAAACTTATTTCCGATTTCCTCTTTTCTGTAGACAGCAATAGCTTTCACGCCCTCCTGCTTATCGATTGCGATAATTTCAAGCGGATAAACGATAGCTTCGGTCATATGTACGGAGACTCGGTGATTGTCGATATATCTAAAAAACTAACCCGGATTTTTCGTTCCTCGGATATCATCGGACGTGTCGGAGGGGATGAATTTATGGTCTTCCTCAAAAATCCGTCGGATATACAAATGGTTTTTCACAAGGCTCACGAAATATGCGCCGCCTTTAAGACCACCTATACAGAAAAGAACAATGAAGTTACTTTGGGCGCCAGTATCGGCATATCCCTGTTCGGCCATGATGGGCTGACCTTTCAGGAATTATACGAAAAGGCGGATACCGCCCTGTATACGGTGAAGGATCGGGGAAAAAACGGTTATCTCCTCTACGGATCGGACAAGATTACTCCTTGTTGACGATTTCTCACTTTTAAGTACAATAAGAACCATAATGATAACGGCAACAGGTCAATATATACGGGAAAAATGCCAGGGTTTGGTCTATGTGATGGGGTATTTCGGCGCCATACTCCGCAGTCTTCCTGCAATTGTTTCTCGGGGAAAATCTGCCCGCAGGATCGTTCAATTTCAAATACTGTTTACCTGTGTCGAAGCCCTTCCGGTGGTCATCATCCTCGCCCTCGCTTTAGGGACGGCGGTTCATATTGTGGGATACCAGATCCTGGTGGATATCGGCTACCCTGATGTGCTGTATACCCTGCTGGTGCTCCTTATTACCAGAGAACTGGGGCCTCTTTTGACAGCATTCATAGTTACTGCGAGATCTTCCACCGCTATTGCTATTGAAATTGCAGGGATGGTCATCGATCACGAAATAGAAGCCTTCATATCGATAGGGATCAACCCCATCGAGCATCTGGTGGTTCCCCGTTTTATCGGCGTCACCATATCCCTGATACTCCTGATGATCTACTTTTCTATCTTCGGTCTGGTTTGTCCCTTTTTAATCATACAGTTTTTCAACCCCATCTCGGCGGGGGATTATTTTACCGGACTCCTTCAGGCGCTGACCTTACGTTCCTTTGGGGTTTCAATCATAAAGGGTCTTCTCTTCGGGATGGTCATCTCTGTGGCGGGAACCTATTTCGGTTTTGCCGTAGAGCGGGCGACCACTGAAGTTCCCCAGGCAGGGCTAAAATCTGCGAGTGTATGCTCCTTACTGGTGGTAGTCACGAATGTCTTCGTCAGTGTACTCTCATATATACTTTAGAGGAAAAGCGTATGGGCGATCAGCTGCTTGAACTGCGGAATGCCGGCTTCTCTGCGGGGAAAAAAACGATTCTGACGGATATCTCTTTCCATATCGAAACCGGGGACAGTACCGCCATTCTCGGACCTGCAGGGGGAGGAAAGACCACCGCCCTCAAGCTCCTCGCAGGACTTCTGGTGCCTTCCCAGGGAGACGCTTTTTTCGAAGGCAGGGCGCTGTCGAGTATGAATAGGCAGGAAATGCTTGCCTTCCGAAAACGAAGCGCTTTTGTGTTTCAGGATTCCGCTCTTTGGGTTAACCAGAGCATCTATAATACTCTGGAACTGCCGCTGCTTACCCATTTTCCCGCTATGTCAGGCAAAGAGCGGGAAGCTCGTGTCCGGGAAGCTGCTGAGTTGGTCAGGTTTTCACAATCCCTCGCCGTCCGCCCTGCGGATCTCTCTGCAGGGGAGCAAAAAAAGGCAGGCTTTGCCCGGGCCATCGTCTGTAACCCGGATATCCTCTTTCTCGACGAGTGTACCGAGTCTCTGGATAATCCGGCAAAGGAGATCTTCCATGGAATCCTCTCTGAGTTTCATACAAAAGGAGGAACTATGGTCTTTGTAAGCCACGACCGCCGGTTCATCGACCTGTTTGCCCAAAAGGTTATCCATATTGAAGCGGGACAAAGGAGCGATAACCGGTGAAATTCAAGATACAATACGTCGATCAGGTTGTAGGGGTCATCTCCCTGCTCGCACTTGCCGCAGTGATCGTACTCCTGTTCTCCATAGGTTCAACCCAGCGGTGGTTTTCGCAAAAGCATTACTTTGAATCGGAATTCGACACCGCCGCAAATCTGACCGAAGGAATGTCCATCTCGTACAAAGGCTTCGCTATCGGTAAGATTGCAGGTATCACCCTTTCTCCCATGAACACCGTATCGGCTCGGCTCTATATCTACCACGATTATTACGACCGGGTAACCGAAGGTTCCATCCTCGACCTCTCAGTGAGTCCCATCGGACTGGGGACACAGCTCCTCTTCTACCCCGGTAACAGCAGCTCCTTGCTTGCAGAGGGCGCCTTTATCCCCCGGCGGGACTCCCCCGATGGAAGGCTTCTTATCGCCTCAGGGATGGTGACCCTCCCTGGTCAAGAGGACACGATTAACGCCCTTATCGGTACCGTAGGCAGTGTCCTCGCCACTATCGACAATACCCTCAAGGGCAGCGCCGAGACTCCCATAACGGAATTGATCGGAACCATAACCGGCACCCTCGCCGAAGTACAGAACGCCCTTGCCGGAACCGACAGCACCGCCCTGGGGCGCACCATCGGCGGTCTTGCGGCAACGGCGGAGAACGCCGCTTCCCTGCTCGAAACTCCTGAGGGCCTGGTTCCCCGGCTGCTTAAGTCCGACAGTTCCGTGAGCAGACTCTTTAACGATCAGGATGAGCTGTATAACAGCATCACCGATATGCTGGGAACCGTGGATTCCACGCTGGTAAATATCGACGGTATCACCGGCTCTCTGGACAATGATATGCCCCAGGTGGAGAAGATCCTCACAGAGGTTCAGATGACTCTGATCGATGTCCAGGGGGTTCTCGAAGGACTACAGAACAATCCTCTGCTCAAAGGCGGAATAACCCAAAAGCCCGAAGCTCAAGGGGTGACCAGCCAGCTTCGTCCTTCAGACTTCTGACTTTGATCAGTGAAATTGCATTGAGGTATATATGATTGCACGTCTTACGTTTCCCGCCGCAGTTTTACTGACGGCGCTTACCCTCTTCTCCTGTTCCTCTGCGCCCAAGCGCCCCATGGAGACCTATGCCCTGCGGAATCAAGCCGTCACCTTTCAGGAGCAGGGGAATAGAAGCGTGTTTCTGGGCGACACCGCCTCAGGGGAAGCGAGTTACGCCCAAGCCTGGAAGATCGCCATGTCCATCGATGATAATGTGCTTTTGTGTTCCATCTCCCTCTCCCGTGTGAACGCCGCTCTTACCGCAAAGGACAGCGCAGCGGCGGAGGGTTTTCTCCTTGCCGCCGACGATTTCGCCGCCGCTTCAGGACAGCAGAGCCTCTCTCTTATCTGCACTGTATACCGGGCTCGGCTGCTCGTCTTTACCGGTTCCGCCGCAGAAGCCTTGTCCATAACCGAAACAGCCATCTCCGCCCTCGGCAAGGATACCTTTAACCTTGCCCTCGCCTGGAGAACAAAAGGCGAAGCCCTCTCCCTCCTGGAACGCTGGCAGGAAGCGGAAACGGCCTTTCTCGAAGCGGCAAAACTCCACACCAAAAACCGCTACCTCAACGAAATAGGCCAGGACTGGTATCTCACCGCTCAAGCCCGTTCCCTCTCCGGCCGCTACGAGGAAGCCCTCTCCGCCCTTGATTCAGCCGTCACCTATGACCGTCTCGCCGAAAACTCCTCAGGGCTCGGCATGGACTACTACGCCCGCTCAGTCATCCTCCGCAAGCTAGGCCGCCCCGAAGAAGCGGAAGCCGCCCGCCGCCGTTCAGACGACATCTTTACTGCGGCAGGGATACCGAACCCGACGCTGGTGAATTGAAATCAGGGAGAAAAGAGCAGGTGTCTTCCTTACCTGTAACCGGTAGTATTTTTTCGTTGTTTATGGAATAATATACCCTAATCGTATGGCTTCTTGTTCAGGAGCTTTGTATATTTCAGGAGGAAGTGTTGTGTATAAGTCAGTAGATCCCAAAGTCAATTTTTCTGCTCAGGAAGAAAAAATCCTTGCATTCTGGGAAAAGAACGACATTTTCAAGAAATCTCTGTCACAAAGAGATGGCAGGGAGGACTATGTTTTCTATGACGGTCCCCCCTTTGCTACCGGACTTCCCCATTTTGGGCACTTTGTTCCCAGTACGATTAAAGATATTATTCCCCGCTACCAGACCATGAAGGGCAAAAGGGTGGAACGCCGTTTCGGCTGGGACTGCCATGGGCTTCCGGTGGAAAACCTCATAGAAAAGGAACTGGGACTCAATTCCAAGTCGGACATAGAGAAGTTCGGAGTGGCAAACTTTAACAACGCCTGCCGCGCCAGTGTTCTTCGGTATGTGAAGGAGTGGCAGGAAACCATCACCCGGCTGGGTCGATGGGTCGATTTTGACCACGACTACAAGACCATGGATCCGGATTATATGGAATCCATCTGGTGGGTGGTAAAGGAACTCTGGGACAAGAATCTCCTCTATGAAGGTCACTATATCCTTCCCTACTGCCCCCGGTGTTCGACGGTACTCTCTAATCATGAGCTCAACCTGGGCGGGTACAAGGATGTCCATGACCCTGCTATCACGGTG
>JAITWB010000041.1 GCA_031285525.1 Spirochaetaceae bacterium | reverse complement strand
CAGGTGTTTACCCGCTATGTGGACATCGCCGGGAATCCCGGGGAGAAGGAGCCTGATAATCCCAACGGCAGCGCCTATGCTATCGAAGGGCTGACCAGCGCCGACGGGCGGATTCTCGGAAAAATGGGTCACAGTGAGCGGATATTGTCCCGTAACAGCGGGGACGGAAGCCGGGATATTATGAAAAATATCCCCGGTAACCGGTGTGAGAATATATTTGAAGCCGGGGTTTCCTACTATTTATAGGTGATTCCGCAGAAAATACAGAGCGAGGGGCGGAATATATTCCGCCCCAATTGACAGAAGAAATGATAGGAGTTTGTATGAAATCAAAATTGACTTTACTTGGTATTCCACTGCTTGCACTGCTGCTCGGTGCGTGCGCCTCAAAGACCGGCTGGCAGACCGATTATGACGCTGCCTTTAAACAGGCAAAAAAGCAGCAGAAAGATGTGGTGCTTTTTTTCAGCCGTTCAGATACCGATACCATGAGTCAAAATCTGAAGTTGAACATTTTCGACACAGAATCGTTTATCGAGGCCTCTAAGGAGCGGTTTGTTCTTATCAATATCGACCTCCCCGGATCGGAAGAGAACGCAACTCTTGACGAAGATCAGGTCAAAGAAAACAATCGCATAGCCCAGCGGTATTTCCTCCAGTCACTGCCTACGGTACTGCTTTTGACCGCCGACGGTGATGTCTATGGTTCCGTCCCCTACGACGAATCGGTTTCTACCACGGAGCTGTATATGGAAGCTATTGCTTCTTTTGAGCCCCGGCGTGCAGAACGGCAGGAAATCAAAGATCGTATCGTTACTGCAACATCGAATGAGGATAAGGCTCGTTTCATCGATGAACTCTGTGAGGCTACCGAGGAATCCTATGTCCCTCTGTTGGCGCCCTATTTCCGGGAGATCCCTGAACTGGATCCTGAAAACGCCCTTGGACTCAGGTCAAAATACGAATTCTTCATCGTGAACCAGGATGCTCTGGATCGCTATCAAGCTGGTGACCCCTCAGGCGCTGCGGATATATTCGTTGCCGCTTCTGCAAGTCCCTGGCTCTCACCTGACGAAAAAGTGTCGGCATACAGCACCGCCATCGGTCTCTACAGCGCCGCCGGAGCGGATTCGGAGGAGAAGCTCATCGATGCCATATTCGGTTTCGCAGGGCTTACCCCCGGCGCTCCCGATCACCGGACTGTGATAGAGTCTTCCTCTGGTATCGACAAGGTAACGGCGATAGATACATTTATCGGAGCTATCGATCCTAACTATCAGATGTTCCTCGGCAAGTACATAAACGAGGTTCTGCTGCTGGATCCCGAGAATACCTTGGGTCTCCGGGGCAAGTATGAACTGATGAACGCCTATGTGGTTGCTCAGGAATTTTATGAGATAGAGGATATGCTCGGCGCTTCCGGGGCTTTTAATTCCATAACCGAAAGCCCCCATCTTTCCCCTGCGGAACGGTTTGAAGCATACCAGATGGCAGGTGTTCTCCTGCCCTTCGAAGCCGCCGAAGATGCGCTGCCGATTATTGCGCTCCTTGAGAAAGCGCTTGCTGCGGATCCTCAAAACGAGAACGCCATGATGCTACGGTATACCCTTGATCAGATACGGGCTACGGCGGCATCCATGACTCCTGTAACGGAATAACGATGACCGATGACCCCCCGTCTGAACTGCTGCTGCCGCTGATACTTGCGACGGCAGCGCTCATTCTGTTTTCGATGTGCTTTTCTGCATCTGAAGCCGCTTTTTTGTCCGTCAATAAGCTCAGGATACGGTTCCTCCGATCCCGAAAGGATACAAAAGCGGAGCAGGTGGGAAGGCTTCTGGATAAAAAAGAGGCTCTTCTTAACACGCTCTTGATCGGAAACAATATTGTTAACATTGCTGTTTCAGCGATCCTGACCTCTTTGGCGCTTACCATCTTCGGCTCAGGCGGTGTCGGGATAGCGACCATAGCCGCAACCGTGTTGCTGCTTATTTTTGGTGAGATCACCCCAAAGACAATAGCTCTTTCCCGTCCAGAACCGACAGCCTTTTTGTTTGCTCCCCTTATTTCTCTTATCGTGACTCTATTGAATCCTGTTGTATGGATATTTACCCTTATCTCCCGCGGGATAGCCCGTCTATTTGGTATACAATTCGAAGAGAAACAGGTCTCCTTCACCGAAGAGGAGATCAAGACCATGATCGAAGTCGGTGAAGAGGAAGGGGTGGTGGAGAGCGGCGAAAAGGATATGCTCCATCGGGTGTTTAAGTTTACCGATCTGACTGCCCGGGAGATCATGATTCCCAGAACCAGAATAGACGCTGTTTCCATTGACGCAGGGTGGAATGAGATTCTTGCACTCTCCCGAAGCTCTCTTAATTCCCGGTATCCTGTGTACGGTGAGGATATCGATGATATAAAGGGAATCTTCTATGTAAAGGATTTTCTCTTCTATGACGGCACCCCTGAGGATTTTTCCGTAAAAAAACTGCTCAGGCAGCCGCTGTTCATTCTGGAAAACAGGACTATCTTTTCCATCGAACGGCAGCTCCGGGAGAGCGATTATAATATGGCGATTGTGGTAGATGAATATTCAGG
>JAITWB010000031.1 GCA_031285525.1 Spirochaetaceae bacterium | reverse complement strand
GTCTCGGTCTCGCTCTTGGGAGTCACCTTACCGATAAGAATATCCCCGGAACGAACCTTCGCGCCGGTACGGATAACGCCTTCAGCGTCAAGGTTATCCAGCGACTTCTCACTGGTATTGGGAATATCCCGGGTAATCTTCTCCGGTCCCAGCTTGGTCTCCCGCACCTCGGTAATGAATTCCTTGATATGTATCGAAGTGAACATATCTTCCTTCACCACCCGCTGCGAAATGAGGATAGCGTCCTCATAGTTATATCCATTCCAGGGCACGAAGCCTACCAGAATATTGCGTCCCAGAGCCAACTCGCCCTGATAGGTCGCAGGACCGTCCGCAAGAACAGTACCCTTATCAACATGCTGACCCACAGCAACCACAGGCCGCTGATGATAACAGGTATCCTGATTAGTCCGCTGATATTTCAGCAAAATATACTTATCTACCTCATCCGGCCGCTTGGGCTCATCGGGGCGCACCTGCACCTCTTCGGCGGTCACGTTAATGACCTCACCGGCGCGGCGTGCCTTCACCAGAACACCGGAATCGTAGGCGCACTTCGCCTCCATACCGGTTCCAACCCGAGGCGGCTCGGGGAACACGAGAGGAACAGCCTGGCGCTGCATGTTCGAACCCATGAGCGCACGGTTCGCGTCGTCATGTTCCAAAAACGGAATCAATGCCGCAGAAACCGAAATAATCTGCTTGGGCGACACGTCCATATACTGCACGTCCTTGGGAGAACGGGTCGTATAGTCACCGTGACGGCGACAGGAAATCTGATCAGCGTGGAACACACCCTGCTCATCGAGGAAAATCGAAGCCTGTCCGATATAATACTTATCCTCATCCATCGCCGACAGATAATCGATATCCTGAGTCGCTCTCCCATCGGAAATCTTCCGGTAAGGAGCCTCCAGGAAACCGTAATCGTTCACCCGTGTATAAATAGCCAGAGACACGATAAGACCGATATTCGGACCTTCCGGCGTCTCGATAGGACACATCCGCCCATAGTGGGTATAGTGAACGTCACGAACCTCCATACCCGCCCTGTCCCGGGAAAGTCCTCCCGGACCGAGAGCATTCAGACGGCGCTTGTGAGTCAATTCCGCAAGGGGATTAACCTGATCCATGAACTGAGAAAGCTGGCTCGAACCAAAGAATTCCTTAATAGCCGCCACAATCGGTTTAATGGACACCAGATCCTGAGGCTTAATAGTCTCAGTCTCTTTCAGACTCATCCGCTCCTTTGCAATCCGCTCCATACGGCTGAATGCAGTCTTCAGACTGTTTGTCATCAGCTCGCCCACAGAACGAACACGGCGGTTTCCGAGATGGTCGATATCATCGATACTCTCGTCGCCCACATACACTTTAATAAGGAACTTCATCGTGGCGATGATGTCCGGCTTCGCCAGCGTATGCTCGGTAAGCGGCTCTGGATGATCAAACTTCTTATTCAGCTTGTACCGCCCAACACGGCCCAGATCATAGCGGCGGAAAGAGAAGAACATGGTATTCAAATCCTTCTCTGCTGCTTCCACCGTAATCGGTTTACCGGGCATCAGCACCGCATACACTGCGGAAAGAGCTTCTTCCCGTGAGGGCTCATCGTTGGAGGAACTCTCCTTGCTAAACCGAATCTCCTCCCGATCAAAACAATTGATGATCATCTGGGAGTTAAGCGAATCCTCTCCGTCAAAACGGATAACATTCACCTCGGTGATATTATTTATCAAAAGCTCATCGATATCGTGCGGGTGCAGCTTTTCACCAGCCCTATAGAGCTTTCGGCTCTCACCGGTCTCGTCGTTCGTAATAACAACAGAATCCGCAAGAACCCGCCCTACCAGAGCATCCTTCGACTCGATAGAATCATTCACCGCAATAGGCTCAACCGCATAAAAACAGCGGAGAATCTGCTCTCTGGTATCAAAGCCGAGGGCGCGGAGGAACACGGTTCCGAGAATCCGCTTCTTCCGGTCAACCTTGGCGTAGATCAGCTCTTTCTTCTGGTCGATCTCAAACTCAAGCCAGCTTCCCCGATAGGGAATGATCCGGCTCGAATAAATACCCTTTTCATGACTAAAAATAACGCCGGGAGACCGGTGGATCTGAGAAACCACAACCCGCTCAGCGCCATTTATAATGAAGGTTCCCCGATCGGTCATCAGAGGAATATCCCCCATATAGATGTCCTTCTGGCGGATCTCCCCGGTCTGCTGAAAAATCAGATTGACCCGTGCCTTAAGCGGCACCGAAAAAGAGAGTCCCTTCTGCTTACACTCCAGCTCAGTGAACTTTATATTTTCCTCATCCAAGAGGTAGTATTCATATTCAAGAAGCATATCCCCATTCGGACTCTCGATGGGGAAGGTGGAACGGAAGACCTCTTCCAGTCCCTGTTCAGCCAGCGGTTCACGTTTATCCAGCTTATCCTTCTGCAGGAATTTTTCATATGAAGAGAGCTGAATATCTATGAGGTTTGGTAATTCCATAAAATTCTGGATATTCTTACCAATGTATTGACGATCGATCGTCTTATTCCGCGCGAACATCGATTACCCCCTTGCCATCGCATGTCATATATAATAAACCCGAATGCACTTATCTTATTTATCGTTATACAGATAAAGCTATCGAAAAAACACAGTTTTCCCGATAGCGTATCAGCTAAAAAATTGAGTAAAAAGCTGTTGAAAGAAGCCGCAGAGAACCATTGGTTCTCCCGGCCTCTCTCCGCAGGGAAATCCCTACGGAAACGTCCCTATCGGACTTATGCAATTTCAATAACACCACCGGCTGCTGTAATTGCGGTCTTGATCTTCTCAGCTTCGTCTTTAGCAACATTTTCCTTGAGGAGCTTGGGAGCGCCTTCAACGAGGTCCTTTGCTTCCTTGAGTCCGAGTCCAGTTACGGCACGAACTTCTTTGATAACTGCAATCTTCTTGGAGTCATCAAAGCTCTTGAGAGTCACGTTGAATTCGGTCTTCTCTTCCACGGGAGCTGCTGCTGCTACGGGACCTGCTGCTACAGCCACAGGAGCTGCTGCGGTAACACCGAATTTCTCTTCCATTGCCTTGACGAGTTCTGAAACCTCAAGAACGGTCATTGAAGCGATAGCATCAAGAATCTGATCTGTTGTAAGAGCTGCCATATTATCTTCTCCTATTAAAGGCGCACTTAAGCGCCGTCATTTTTCTGTCTTCATACAAAAACAGTACTTTTTAGAAGGGACAGGACGACAGCAAAGAAGCCTGACCCTTCATATATACCAATTCAGCACAACGGAAAACTTCCGTCACATCGCTGCGTTAGTCTTATGCTTCGGCCTTCTTATCGGCCACTGCCTGAAGGGTACGCACCAGTTTCGTGGGTACGGCGTTAAGCACATACACGAGATTCTGGGCAGGACCGTTCATCGCAGAAAGCAACATGGAAAGAAGCTGTTTCCTTCCGGGGAGCTTTGAGAAAGCCTCCACCATTGCCGCATCATACACGGTATTCGCAATAAGTCCGCCCTTCACTGAAAGAGCAGGAACTTCCTTCGCAAAATCAAAAAGAATCTTTGCAACTTCGTTTGCATCGGTTCCTGCAAGAGCCACAGCGGTGGGATCCTTGAGGTAGCTCGACACATCGGGAGCCTTCATCTCTTCAAAAGCGATTCTGGCAAAATTATTCTTTACGACATGGAACTCACAGTTCTTCTCACGAAGCTTCTTCCGAAGATCCGTAATCTGGAGAACAGTCAGACCCCGATAGTTCGCAAATATATAATCCGAATATCCTTCAAACTTGCCCTTCGCTTCGGAAACGGCCTTTACTTTGGCGCTCTGGAGTTTCTTTGCTTTGATAGCCATAATTATTCACCTTCCCTGTAAGCAACCCATACACCGGGTCCCATCGTGGAACTGATGGATACGGACTGAACAAAATCGGCCTTCGCATCGGCGGGCTTCTTACGATTAAGCTCGGTCATCAGGGTTGTTATATTCTCTGCAATCTTTGAGGAATCCATAGAAGCCTTTCCAACAGCCAGGTGAATAACACCAGTCTTGTCGGCACGGTATTCAACCCGTCCCTTCTGCAGTTCCGCAATAGCTGCGGCAATATCCGTAGTAACCGTACCGGTCTTGGGGTTCGGCATCAAACCGCGGCGTCCGAGAACCATACCGAGGCGTCCAACATCTTTCATCATGTCAGGAGTTGCCACAGCGATATCGAAATCGAGCCAACCGCCCTTTACCTTCTCGATGTACTCATCAGCGCCTGCAAAAGCGGCTCCCGCATCGAGAGCTTCCTTCACACGGTCATCCTTACAGAACACGAGGATCTTCTTGTCTCCCCGGAACTGATGAGGAAGAACGACAGTGTCACGAACGCTCTGACCTTTTCCCATCTTGAGGTTGATATGCAGTTCAACGGTTTCATCGAACTTTGCAAACTTCAATTCCTTTACCAGCTCTACAGCCTTGGGGAGATCATATTGAATAGCCGCATCATATTTCTTTATCGACTCGCGATACTTCTTTCCGTGCTTCATATTACCGCTCCACCTCTACACCCATACTGCGTGCAGTACCGGCAATGATTTTTTTGGCTGCATCGATATCGTTTGCATTGATATCGGGCATCTTCAGTGTAGCAATCTCTTCAAGCTTTGCCAGAGAGAGAGTACCAACCTTATCCTTGAGGGGATTTCCGGAACCCTTGGCAACTCCGGCAGCCTTCTTAATAAGCACCGCAGCAGGAGGGGTCTTCAGGATGAAGGTAAATGACTTATCCTGATAAACGGTAACAACGACGGGGATAACAAGCCCCGCTTCCATACTCTTTGTGCGGTCGTTAAACTGCTGCACAAACTGAGGGGCGCTTACACCGTGAGGACCGAGAGCCGGACCTACAGGCGGTGCAGGGGTTGCCTTCCCCGCAGGACACTGCAATTTAATAACAGCAGTAATCTTTTTCTTTGCCATACAAACTCCTTAATTGGTGTGCCGTGCAGAAGACATCCTTACCAGACATCCCGTAAACTGCTCCGGCTAGCGAGATACCAAACCTTAAAAGAATAGTACCTCTCCCAAAAACAAGAAAATCACAAAAAGCCAACTACTCCAGCGCATAGCTTTCGTAATTGGCTCATAATACAGAATTTTTTAGACCTTTTCAACCTGCAAAAGATCAACTTCCACCGGCGTGGCTCTCCCAAAGATACCGACCATTACTTTGAGTTTGTTTTTCTCAAGGTTTACTTCTTCGATGGTTCCAGTAAAGGACGCAAAAGGACCTTCGATAATCTTAACCTGCTCGTTAACAGCAAAATTCTGCTTGAGCCGGGGCGCCTTATCACCCTTTATCTCTCCAGCCTTCTGAAGCAAAGCCTTTGCCTCATCACCGGAAATAGGCCGAGGACGGACGTTATTCGGAGCGCCCACAAAACCGGTCACTCCCTGAATCTTCCTGATAGCAGAACAAGTCGCCTTCCATCCCAGATCGGGAAGATCCATCTCTACCATAATATAACCGGGAAGAAATTTCTTCGTCAAAAACTTTTTCTTTCCGTCCTTAACTTCCACCACATCCTCGACAGGAACCTTTATATCGGTTACTACCTCGCCGGATATTTCATTGGTTTCAATAAGAGAACGAATAGTTTTTTCGATTTTATTTTCATACCCCGAATAGGTATGCAGTATATACCAGCTCTTTCCCATACCTACGCCTAAAACACCAGCGTCATGCCGGTGGTGAATAACAGATCAAGAAGCCCCAGCACCACAGCGACAATCACAGTGGAGACCAGTACCACTTTTACAGAAGAGATAACATCATCACGGCTGGGCCATACAACCTTCCGAAGTTCAGCCACACATTCTTTAAAAAATTGGACGATCTTTGTCATAACCCAGTCCCCATTTATATTAAGATACAGGCCAGGAAGGACTCGAACCCTCAACATCCGGTTTTGGAGACCGGCGCTCTACCATTAGAGCTACTGACCTTCGAATTGAAGGAGCAAAAAACAAAGCTTTTTATTCCTTCAATTCCGGGAAACCGCTGCAAAACACAGAGCTTCCCTTCCCGGCTAGCGGGCCTTTGTTTCCTTATGCAGCGTGTGCTTTCGATCAAAGGGGCAGTATTTGTTCAACTCAAGCTTGCCCTGCATATTCTTGCGGTTCTTCTGCGTTGTATAATTCTTGCGCTTACACTCGCTGCACTGAAGCGCGATGATTTCAACAACTGATTTTTTCTTGGAAGCCATTACACATCCCCTTATTATCTACAGGATTAAACCTGCTCTTCTCATACATACCGACACCCCTTAAGGGTATCACACCCTTCTCAGGGTAAAAAAAGCCTCCGAACGGGATCGAACCGTTGACCTCAACCTTACCATGGTTGCGCTCTGCCGACTGAGCTACAGAGGCATATTCGTATATGATGTCTGACTAAAATACCAGTTACAGTATAATTTGTCAAGAGAAAGAAATCAAAGAATTACGGAATTTCACTTGATTGCACCATTTTCTTAATAGGTCAGTCACTGATTGATCTATTGATAGTATCACCACTAAAAATATTTCCTGACAAATCCCCAGAAGGAAGAGTGATCGCAGAAGACAGCACTATAAATCCGATACATTACCATTGATAAATGTCTTTGCAATGGCTCAAAACACAAATATTACCCTCAAGGATATTTCAAAGCTATAATTCTTCAAAAAGCATTGACTCTTTAGAGAAACAGCGGTATCCTACTACGTAATGGTTTATTTGAACACATCAAGACATACTTTGAACCAATACGCAATACGCAATACGCAATACGCAATACGCAATACGCAATACGCAATACGCAATACGCAATACGCAAAATTATTCGAATGGGTCATTCTTTGTCAATAAACTAATACATTTTTTGTCTCTTTTTCTTTCCTGTTGCTATAAAAAACCATTTTATTTCAAGGATGGACTTTTTTATATAGGGATAGTGCCGTTGGCAGTCTCCCAGCCGGTACAGCATTGCTGTTCCGATTCCTCTTCATTGAGGGTTTAATCACAACTGATTAACCTTCATTTTTGTTGAGGGTTGACCAGGAAAAGGATGTTTTTTCCATGAAAAAAATGTTCAAAACTGTAGGACTTATCGCACTGCTGGCGGTAATCACCATGATGGTAGTTGGCTGCCCTCAGACCCCCGGCAACACTAATCCTGGCGGCGATGACCCCGGTAACACTGATACCAAAGAAAAGACATTGTTGAAGGTTCTAAACTACCGGGATATGACACAGGCAAACGCTACGGATGAAGATGTCCAGATTTGGAATCCCTTCCGTACGAAAAATCCTGACGTCACGGTTGAGCTGGAAAATCTGTTTCTAGAACCTTTCCATCAGAGGACTGCAGCAGATGCCGCAGCGGGAAAGCTTTCTGATGTGGTCTATGCGTGGCCGTCTGGACGTTCTACCATCCTGCACCATGGAAGACTGCTCAAAGATCTGACTCCCTTCAT